>CAMLDJ010000011.1 GCA_946478755.1 uncultured Pedobacter sp.
GGCTATGCAGATCTGCTGGACCGTGTGCAGGAAATTGCGGGCAGACTGATTCTGAATGGGGTGCCGACCGGGGTTGAGGTTTGTGCGGCCATGCAGCATGGCGGCCCATACCCTGCAACGAACGACAGCCGTTTTACATCGGTCGGTTCCAATGCCATTTACCGTTTTGTGCGACCCCTGGCCTGGCAGGATTGGGAAGATGCGCTTTTGCCGGATGAATTGAAGAAAGACAATCCGTTAAACATTTATCGGATCACAGATAACGCGTTGGGTAAAGTATAGTAATTTATGGGGAGTAAAACATTTTTTTGTGTAGATGCACATACCTGCGGCAACCCTGTGCGGTTGGTTGCTGGCGGGGGGCCTGTATTGACGGGCGCCAACATGAGTGAGAAGCGGCAGCATTTTTTGAAAGAATACGATTGGATCCGTACCGGATTGATGTTTGAGCCGAGGGGGCATGATATGATGTCAGGAAGTATTCTGTATCCCCCCCATGACCCTGCAAATGATTTTGCGGTTTTGTTTATTGAAACCAGCGGCTGTTTACCCATGTGTGGGCACGGCACGATAGGCACCATTACCATCGCCATTGAGGAAGGGCTGATCAGTCCGAAAGTTCCAGGGCTGTTGCGGATGGAGGCTCCGGCAGGACTGGTGCTGATCGAGTACACCCAGGAAGGCAGTAAAGTTACCTCAGTGAAACTCAGAAATGTGGCTTCTTACCTGGCAGCTGAAGGACTGGAGGTGGAATGCCCTGAACTGGGAAAATTGACTATCGATGTGGCTTATGGGGGTAATTTTTATGCCATTGTGGACCCTCAGCCAACCTTTAAGGGGATACAGGATTTTACAGCTTCGCAGCTGATTACCTGGAGTCAGACGATCCGTAAACGAATCAATGCGCAATACAGTTTTGTGCATCCGCAGGATCCGACCATTAATGGCTGCAGCCACATCTTATGGGCAGGCGATCCGCTCGATGCGGCGTCTACCGCCAGAAACGCTGTTTTTTATGGGGACAAAGCCATTGACCGGTCGCCCTGCGGGACGGGAACATCAGCCCGGATGGCACAATGGTATGCGAAAGGTAAACTTAAAAAAGGGGATTCCTTTATCCATGAAAGCATCATCGGGAGCAAGTTTACCGGTAAGGTGGAGGATACGGTGAAACTGGATAAATATGACGCCATTATCCCGAGTGTAGCGGGCTGGGCAAAGGTGTATGGTTACAATACCATTAAAATTGATGATGCAGACCCCTACGCTCATGGATTCCAGGTAATTTAAAGATAAAAAAGATGGCAGATATCATCATCATCGGAGGAGGGATAATTGGGCTGAGCTCGGCCTATTACCTGAGTAAACAGGGGCACCAGGTTACGGTCATAGACAAAGGAGATATTACTGACAATTGTTCATTTGGTAATGCCGGGATGATCGTTCCCAGCCATTTTGTACCCCTGGCGGCACCGGGCATGATCCGGCAAGGCATCAGGTGGATGTTTGACAGTAAGAGCCCGTTTTATGTGAAACCAACGCTAGGGAGCGGATTACCTGCCTGGGGATTGAAGTTCCTGCAGAAGTCTACTAAAAATCATGTGGCCATGTCGGCCGCTCCATTGCGGGACCTTTCCCTGCTCAGTAAAAAACTCTTTGAAGACCTGGCAAAGGAACCTGACTTTGATTTCGAGTTGAAGAACAATGGCATACTTGCGTTTTACAAAACGGAAAAGGCCGGAGAGGAAGAAGCCCATCTGGCTCAGCGTGCTAAGGAGCTGGGCTTAGATATGGCTGTGCTCGACCCGGCAGCCTGTAAGGCATTACAGCCTAAGCTTGAACTCGATGTGCTGGGCGCAGTACACTACCGCTGCGACGCGCATCTTTATCCGGTAAAGCTGATGCAGCTTTTACTGCGTTATCTGGAGCAGGCAGGTGTTAAGCTCGTGCGCAACCGCGAGCTGAGCAGGGTAGCGATGAAGGGCAACAAAATCATGTCTATATTTACCGGAGATGAGGAATGGAGGGCAGATCAGTATGTGCTTGCCGCCGGATCCTGGTCGCCCGCCCTTGCAAAGCTCTTCAATGTTAACATTTCGCTGATGCCTGGAAAAGGATATTCCTTTATGGAAGATGAGCCAGAAGAGCGCATGATCATTCCTGCATTGCTGTGTGAGGCACGTGTTGCCATTACACCTATGAACGGACAGTTGCGCTACGGTGGAACGATGGAGATTGCAAAAATCAACAACAACATTAACTTGAACCGGGTGCGCGGTATTATAGCCGCTGTTCCGAAGTATTTCCCTACCCTGGAGCCGAAATTGCCGGAACTGAAATCCATCTGGTACGGGTTCAGACCGGCTTCGCCGGACGGCTTGCCTTACATTGGAAGGACCAACAAGTGGTCGAACCTGGTGGTGGCGACCGGACATGGGATGATGGGACTAAGCCTGGGTCCCGCAACCGGACTTCTCGTTAGTCAGCTGGTTCTTGATCAAAAGACAGAAATCAATATCAAAGCATTTCATCCATCCAGATAACAGCTCTCGAAATTGGTGAGAAGCGCAGAAGGTTCCTGTATTTTGTACAGGAACCCTTCTGCATTTTTTTTAGGTCTTGTGGAACAGGTCAGGATGATATATGGAATTCGTATGGCCACTGCTCATCGTTTTTATCCTTGCCATCTACGAGATGTTCCCAATGGGTTTGGGGTGCACCGGAAACCACTAACCACAGATGAGCGGTATGGTTAGGAACCTTAAAGGTGATTGTACCTTCGGGGGCAGAATGGATTTTTCCGTAGATCCTTTTCCCATTTTTTTGGACTGCAAGTATGCTCTATCTCCATCCCGCCTGTTCCACGTTGATCTTTCTGAAATGGGGGTTACCAGCGATCCCCTCAAATTCCAGCTTGATTTTTGTTCCGGCAGGAGGGGTGTTCAGTGGGATTCCGTTGTATCCGTTATTTGGATAGACACCATAAATATAGCAATTCAACAAGTCGTTTATTTCTTTAACCGCTAGCGGGTAATATCCGGGTAATAAAAGGAAATATATAAGCAGTTTAAAAATAGTATTCTACAGAATTTCTACAAAATTCCGTATTAAATTCACATAAAAATTTAATCATGAGATTAAAAATATGCCTTGGAATTTGCTTGCTTTCTGGTTTTATTGCGCCAATTAGCGGAGTAGCCCAAACCGATATTCTAAATGTTAAAACCGGGTTTGATAAATTTATTGTTCCTACTGTATTTGTTGGCTACGGACTGGCATCACTTGCGGAACACAACGCGCTAAGGAATCTGGACCTTACCACAAGAGCCGAGCTGCAGGAAGATCATCCGCGATTTGCCGCACATGCCGATGATTATCTTCAATACAGTCCCGCACTTATTGTTTATGGTTTACATGTAGCAGGTGTTAAAGGTAAACACGATCTGGCAGATGTGACCGGCCTTTTCATCTTGTCGCAAGGCCTGATGGGCGGTTCTGTTTGGGGGCTTAAAAATTCAATCCAAAGGTTAAGACCCAATGGTTCTGGGATGAATTCCTTCCCTTCTGGTCATACTGCAACGGCTTTTGCAGGCGCAGAATTTTTAAGGCAGGAATATAAAGATACCTATCCGTGGATTGGATATGCCGGTTATGGTTTGGCGACTGCGACGGGGATTTTACGAATGTACAACAACAAACATTGGTTAAGTGATGTGGTTACCGGAGCAGGGATCGGCATTTTGTCGACCAAGATCAGCTACCTGGCCTATCCGAAATTGCAACAATTGCTTTCTGGTAAGGGGCAAAAAAGTTCTACGCTTGTACCAGTTTATCAGCAAAGACATTTTGGATTAGCTTTCCATGCAATATTCTGAAAATGTAATTCAAAATTTCTTCCATTTGCTTCGCAGCTTTAGAAAACGATGGCAGTACCCCCTCCGGCTTTTATGGGTGATTTTATAACGAAGAAACAAATAGGTATTGTTGATATACTCAGTGCTTTGATAGAAATTCTATACATTTACATTCAGTGATCAACTGGTTTTGGTCATAGTCCTAATTATGAAGAAGATTTATCGGTATCATTTTTTCTTACTCCCGATCTTTACCATTGCAACCAGCTGTAGCGGCCAACCAGCTGTGATAGAGGATTCACGAAACAGCAGTGTACAGCGACTTTCAGATTCGGCACATGTCTACGAAAAACAAGGAAACAAAAAAGCTGCCCTTCAATATCATAAAAGGGCATTGAACGCATACGAGAATGCGGGCATGCCGCAGCAAGAAGCACAGACGCTTGTAAAAATTGCCTTGCTACTCAAAAATGAGGATGTGGAAGCGAGTCTTCAGCATTTAAAAGAAGCGCTAGAAATCGCACAACGAATAGGCCATCAAAAGCTAAAAGCAGATATTCTCCTGGCGATGGCAGAAAATTATAAACAGCAGGAAAACTATAGAGAGGCTCTGGCCGCACTCGAAGCGCACCAAAAGCTGCTTCAAACTACATTTTCCAGAAATAAGGCGCGTGAAATTGCGCACATCAAAGTTGTTGAGTCGGCTAAATTGGAACGCTATATATTTTTGACTGCCATTGTATTTATACTGTTCATCGCTATTGCTATGGCCGTCTATTTTGCGCGCACCAATAAACTGAATAAGGAGCTGCTTGCTTCAAACCAGGTGAAGAATAAACTTTTTTCCATCATCGGGCATGACTTGCGGGGACCCGCCAGCGGCATCATGGAAGCCCTGAATATGATTGATTCGGGTATATTGAATGAAGCCGAGCAGAAAGAGGTGATCGGTTTACTTAAAAAACAAAGCCGGTCGTTTAATGAGACACTGAATTCCCTGTTAAGCTGGGCTGCCACTCAATTGCAGGGCGCTGAAATCCAACAGGTCAGGTTTGATGTAAAAGGGATTATGCAAAAAAGCCTCGACGTGCTTGAAGGCCAGGCGAAACAAAAGCATATCACGATACACAACCAAATACCGGATCGATTATTTGTCCTGGCTGACATGAACCATGTAGATTTTGTGATCCGCAATCTGTTAAGTAATGCGATCAAATTTTCATACGAAAATGGGAATATTGAGCTTGCAGGAAGCGAGAATGATGATCAGGTTGTTATTTCTGTATCGGATCATGGAACCGGCATTCCGGCAGCAAAACAAAAGTTTTTTTCTGTATCCTCCACTTATATGGAAAGCAGTTTTGGTACTAAAGGAGAATCAGGAACTGGTCTGGGCCTCATGCTCAGTAAAGAGTTTATTCAAGCAAATAATGGCCGGATGTGGATGGAAAGTCAAGAAGGGGATGGAACGACGGTATTTGTAGCATTGAAATCGAGTTAATTGTCGAGCTGTTAGGGTTTCAATAAGATTCCATGCTGTCAGGAAAATCACGCCAACATGATCAGGGCACAACATCTTTTTTCAATTGAACAGTATGGAACGGGTTGCCTGCTTTACAAAATTTATCTATATTGGCTTTACTACAACCAGATATATACTTTGAGGAAACAGGACCAGATAGCAACACATTGGCAGGAGATCATTGAAAATGATGATGCTAAAGCTTTTGAAGCCTTGTTTTACCTGTTGAATGCCAGGTTAATCAAATTCGGAATGTACTATGTCCATCAGAAAGAAGTTGTAGAAGAAATTGTTGCTGATGTATTTGTGAATTGCTGGTTAAACAGAAACACGATGGCACATGTGCGCAATCCTGAAACTTATCTGTTCATCTGTGTCAAAAATAGCGCTTTAAACTACGCAAAAAAGATGTCTACCATTCACCTGGTGGATATTGATGAACATTCAGCCCAGCTTATAGATGCGTATAGGCCAGATCATGGCCTGGAAAGAAAAGAACTCCTGCTAAAGCTCGATCAGGCAATTGGCACACTTCCGCAACAATGCCGGATCATATTCCGCCTGGTAAAGGAAGATGGATTGAAATGTAAAGAGGCAGCGGATATCCTGAATATATCTACTCGGACAGTTCATACACAGCTGTACAGGGCTATGAATAAATTAAGTGCCGAGATGACCATTTATCAGAACCAACCCGATCACACCATCATCACAAAAATCAGCACAACCATTTTAGCCATCTCTGCTATAGGAATATTTTTTTTATAAGCTTGTAAGCAATTTCCTGATTGATCTTGTCCTTCTCTTACAAGGCATCAAACCCTATTAAATGAGTAAGGAAAGATTTATAGAGCTGTTAACTAAAAATTTCATCAATGAGCTGTCATCAGAGGAAGCCATTGAGTTTCGTTCTTTAATGGCCAATAATCCGGTGTATGCCAAGCAATACGAATTGTTTAGCGCGTATTGGTCTCAAAAGGACCTTGATCACTCCAGAGATCAGGCGATGTTTAAAAAGATCAGCTCAAAGATTTCTAAACACGACACCGTCTTTAGCTCCACTAAATCTGCCGAGCCGATCGGGCTCCTCGTTTCCCAATATTCCATCTACTGGAAGGCTGCTGCAACAGTAGCAGCAGTTTTACTCCTGGTCAGCGCTTTCTTTTTCTATATCAATAAGCCCGAACAGGCAGGCGATCAAAGTAACTGGGTAGTGAAAACTACTTCGAGAGGAATTAAAAAGAAACTCGTACTGCCGGATGGTACGCATATAACCATGAATTCGGGCAGCAAATTGTCCTATCCGGTAAGCTTTAAAGGAGGTATGAGAGAGGTACAACTTAGCGGGGAAGCTTTTTTTGACGTGGCTGAAGATCACAAACATCCGTTCATTATTCATACGGGCAAGATGAATATCAAGGTATTGGGTACCGCCTTTAATGTAAAGTCCTACCCGGAAGATGAAGCCAGTGAAACGACGCTTTTGAGAGGTTCTATCGAAGTAACGCTGACTGACCGGCCTGCCGACCGGATCATTCTCAAACCTACTGAAAAGCTGGTCGTCAATTATGCTAAACCAGGTAGGAGACTAGATGAACGGTTTAGTTTGCCCGACAGCACCAATGCTCTTACTGAGATCACCTACTTTCAAACCATGGATACGACAATCATGGAAACATCCTGGCTGCAGGATAAACTGATATTTGCCGACCAAGATTTTAACAGCCTGGCCAGACAAATGGAAAGGAAGTACAATGTGGATATTGATTTTAAGCGGGAGGAGCTGAAACATTTAAGATTTAGCGGAATGTTTCAACAGGAAAGCCTGGAGGATGCTTTAAGGGCCTTACAGCTGCTGGAAAAATTTCAATACCAGCGTTCAGATCATAGAATTATACTTTACTAGAGAAGCACACATTAACCAGATAATAATTAACCAAAACACTGTATGATGAAAAAATACTACCCAGATTAAAAAAACGGGGATTACAAATAACCCCCGTAGATAAAGACGAGCTTAATCACACAGACTGCTTTTGCACGGAGTCTGCATTTAATTACCCTTTAACTAAGTAAAGTTATGAAAATTTTTAAACACCTGGCAGGTGTTGAAGGCTTTTATTGCCTTAAAAAACCACTGATAATTATGAAGCTGACCCTTGCATTGATACTGGTTTTCAATTTGCAAATCCTCGCGAATGGCTATGCTCAGACCAGGGTAAGCCTGAACATAAAGTCTGCGAATTTTAAAAAGGTGATCTCAGAAATTGAAAAGAAAACAAGCTATCATTTTATTTTTAGCGAACGCAAGATCCCGGTAAAGCAATATACAGATATCAACGTGGCAGATGAGGACGTTTTGACCCTTGTTGGCCGGCTTTTAGATGGCACTTTATTTACCTATCAAAAACTACCCAATAACTTGATTGCAATTGTGCCCAATGGCACCGTCATCAACAATGTAAAAATAACCGGAAAGGTGCTTGATGAAACTGGCCAGCCGCTGGTCGGTGCGAGTGTGAGAATAAAAGGATTACCAGGCGGCACCTCTACAGACAGCAACGGAGCTTTTAACCTAAGTGTGCCGGACAATGCCGTGTTGATCGTGTCTTTTATTGACTATATCACTCAGGAAGTCCCTGTCAACGGTCAAACTTCTATTGTTGTTAAATTACAGCCTTCGGAGAAAAGTCTGAATGAGGTGGTAGTCGTCGGCTATGGTACACAGAAAAAATCCGATGTGACGGGATCGATTACCTCGGTAGATGCAGACGCGATTGCCAAAGCGGCAACAACGGATGCAACCGGTGCACTTCAGGGAAGAATGCCCGGAGTGGTGGTGGTGAAAAATGTAGCGCGGCCAGGAGCAGGTTACAGCATCAACATTAGGGGGATACACTCGATAGGGGAAAGAACTGGATCAAATTCTCCGCTATTCGTAATTGATGGTATTCCGACAACCTCTGGGCTTAATGACTTGAATCCAACCGATATTGATAAAATTGACGTGCTGAAAGATGCTTCAGCTACAGCCATTTACGGATCCAGGGGTGCCAATGGCGTCGTGATCGTAACAACCAAAAGAGGGAAATCTGGGAAAACATCGATTTCCTATGACGCTTATGCAGGCGTAAAAGTGCCAACTAATCTTCCCGAGATGTTTAGCGGACCAGAGTATGTTCAACTCCGAACGGATATGTTTACCGCTCAGGGCAAGGACATCTCCAGAAATAATGTCAGTTTTTTTTCTCCTGCTCAATGGAAAAATATCGATGAAGGAAGGTATACAAACTGGATTGACCTGATTTTAAGAAACGCGCTGCAAATGAACCATAACGTAACGGCAAGCGGTGGGGATGACAAAACGCTTTTTGCAATAAGCGCAGGGATGCTGCAGGAAGATGGAAATATCGAAGGCCAGGATTTTAACAGATACAGCATAAGAGGAAACGTTGACAGAAAGATCAGTGACAAATGGAAAGCAGGGTTGAATTTATACTTGTCTCAAAACATTGCAAATGAGGGAAGTTTTGAAGCACTAAGGTCTGCATACCGTTTGCCACAGGCAGTTTATCCCTATGATGAGACTGGGGTACCTGTTTTTAAAGTTTATGGAGGAAATTCGGTAACCAACCCGTTGTTTGAGGCAGAAAATGAGATCCGCAGGAAGCGCAATTTCAGGGCTTTTGGTAACATCTACGTACAAGTAGAGCCGATTAAAGACTTATTCATCAAATCAACTATTTCACCAAGCTACGTAGGTATCCGGCAAGGTGAATACTATGGTTCTCAAAGTAAAGACAGACAAGGATCACTTCCGATCCGTGCAGTAAATGCATCTAATGAGCAGTTTATCTGGGTGTTAGACAATCAGGCCTCTTACGAGAAACTAATGGGCAAACATAAACTTGCAGCAACGATTGTTCAAAGTATGCAAAAAGACCGCTATGAGAGCAGTACCCTCGAGGCGGAAGGGATGCCTTATAAATCTTTATGGTATAATATGGCAACTGGCTCTACTGTTAGAAATTACGGTTCTTCTTTTATTAAATCCACGCTTATATCTGGCATGGGACGGGTTAATTATAGCTTTGACGACAGGTACCTGGTTACCGCAACCGGCCGCTGGGACGGATCCTCACGTTTGGCAGCAGGTAATCAGTGGGGTTTTTTCCCTTCAGCCTCTGTTGCCTGGCGGATTACACAGGAGGATTTTATGAAAGATCTGACTGCATTTAATAACCTGAAGTTGAGATTAAGCTATGGCATAACCGGGAATGATCGCGTTGATGCTTATTCCACACAAGCTACATTGGGACAAACGTTTTATGATTTTGGTGGTACCAATGCGTCTGGATACGCACCTAACCAGCTTGCCAACAAAAACTTATCATGGGAGAAAACCAAGGAACTTAACCTGGGTCTGGATTTCGGTATCCTGAAAGATCGTATTTCGGGTAGCGTAGATGTTTATGACCGCCTTATTGAAAATATCTTAATGAACCGTCAGCTTCCCGTACCTTCTGGCTGGAGTTCGATAACAGATAATATTGGTAAGCTGAAAAATAAAGGAATAGAAGTCGGACTGAACACCATTAACGTTCAGAGCGGTAAGTTCTCCTGGAGAACGGATATCGTGTATGATGTCAATAAGAACGAAATATTGGAATTATATGGCGCTAAAAAAGATGACATAGGGAGCAGTTTATTTATCGGTCAGCCGGTCCAGGTTAATTATAACTATGTTTTTGACGGGATATGGCAACTGGGAGAAGAAGCCCAGGCTGCAAAATATTCACAAAAGCCGGGGCAGATCCGCGTAAAAGATCTGAACAACGATGGGATAATTAATGGCAATGACAAACAGATCATTGGAAAAAGGATACCAAGGTGGACTGGCTCCATTGCGAATACCTTTAAGTATGGAAATGTCGATTTGTATGTCATGGCTTATACCAGACAGGGGGAGCAGTTTGTGAGCTCATTTGATGCTACCTTTATGAATTACACCCAGGATTATAATCAGGTAAAAGTCGACTACTGGACGCCATCTAATCCCTCTCAGACCTATTTCCAGCCAGGAAATCCTGGGCCATATGCCAATATTCCCACTTACAGAGATGTCTCTTTTGTAAGGATCGCCAATATTACCCTCGGTTACAATTTGCCACAGACTTTGCTTACTAAGATCAACGTGAAGAATTTAAGGGTCTATGCAACAGCTACTAATCCCTTTACATTTACCAAATACGAAGGTTTTGATCCGGAATGGGCAAGTAACAACAGCTTTGGAACGGCGGTAAGCCCAACCGCTTACCTGTTCGGAATTAATCTTGGATTTTAATTTAAAAAGAGTTTATCATGAAACGATTTATATATATTACGGTATTATTAGTACTGATCTCAGGTAGCTTCTCCTGTAAAAAATTTCTTGAAGAAGAGAACATCAGTGGAATAACCGGCGACAATTTTTATGTGGATGCAAATGGATATGAAAAGCTGATCAATTCCTGCTATTCTTCCATGAGAGATATTTATAATGGTGACCCCTGGCTATTTTGCTGGGGCACAGATATTTTTACCCGTGGTGAAGTAGAATCTGTTAGCGGTGCATCAGCGCAGGCCATACAGCTGGCATCACAGTTAAATGAATACAAAACCTTATCTGCAGATAATCTTTATGTGACGCAGGTGTTCACCAATTTGTATGTGGGCATACAGCGCTGCAACACAGCAATCAATAAAGCGGACATCATTCCCGGCTTAGCTGAAAGCATTAAATCAAAAAGAGTGGCTGAGATGCGGTTCATCAGGGCGTATTTTTATTACCTGCTGGTCGAAAATTTTGGCGGTGTCAGTATTGTAAAAGAAGAGATCAGTACTCCGGTTACCCACTTCGAGAGAAATTCAGAACAAGAGGTATATACCTTTATCATAGATGAATTGAATGCGGCTTTGCCTGCCCTTGACCCAACATCAGCAGAATTTGGGCGGGTTACCCAGGGTGCAGCGAAACACTTTCTGGCACTGATACATTTAACCCGTGGCTATAAAACATTCGCTGCGGCAACAGACTTTAGTAAGGCGGCGCAATATGCGGAAGAAGTAATAGGCGGCAATTACACCCTGCTTCCTTCTTTTGCTGATGTTTTCAGGGCAGACAATCAGAAAAACAAAGAGATCATCTTCTCGATTCAATACGACGCTACTTCGCTTAAAGACAAGACCATCGGCAATGGGCAGAACACCATATTTGGCTGGCGCATTTTTTATGAACCAGGTTTTTATGAAGGGGAAACCGCAATTTACAACAAACGGATATCTGATTTTATGCCTACTCAATATCTATATACGCTTTACAATACCACATTGGATGCCAGGTATGATGCAACGTTTTTGAGTCAGTTTTACGCCACAAAGGATGCAGTAAATGGAGGCACCACAATAAAGAAGGGCGATTTAAGATTTTATTTTCCGAAACCTGATCAACCTTTTTCCCCACAGGATGCGAGTGATCTGAAAGCGGCAAATCCAAATGTGGAAATTATAACGTTTGATCAGTGGAAACAAAATTTTAATGGAATCGGCGGTGCGCTGAAATTTCCAATGATAAACAAATTCTTTGATCCAAATGCAGCCTTTCCTGGTAACAGCCAGGCACAGTACAGGAGCACCCGTGATATTTTTATATTCCGGCTGGCGGAAACTTACCTCATTGCAGCAGAGGCTTATTTTAAAATGAACCAGCCCGATAAAGCTGCCGATAAATTGAGCGTAGTCAGAATGCGCGCTGCCTTAACCGGACAAGCGAATAGTATGAAAGTCAGCGCTTCTGAGGTAACAATAGATTTCATTTTGGACGAACGTGCAAGAGAACTGGCGGGAGAATATAAACGCTGGCTAGATCTGAAACGCACCCATCGATTGGGCCGTGCTTTTGAAAATAACATTTTGACTAAGATGGAAAATGGGGCGGGAGGGATTGAAAAGTATTATCTCAGGCCAATCCCTCAAACGGTGATAGATCGTGACAATCAGGGATACCCACAAAATGATCAATATTAATTAAACCATGTTTAAAAAGCCTGTTTAAATTGATTTGGTTAGTATTATGCTGCAGGCAGTGTGAAGCATGTTGCATGTTCCGATTAATCTGATCAAATTAAACCGGCTTTATTCCCTGCGGAATCGCAGATTTGCAGAGAGATGGAAACCCGTACAGCAGTAGTTCAGTAAAATATAGCACGTTAAAAATGAAATCACTCTTAATCGTTACCATTCTAATGCTGTCGTTCACCTATTCCACCAGTGCACAGTTAAATGGAAAAACTCAAATTACCGTTTCGGAAACAGCCCGATCGGGTGATTTCCCCTTGCTGAGTCGGCACGCTGCTGCTGTAATTTACACGGATAAAGCAGATGCTACTGTGGTAAGTATTGCTGCTCATGCGCTGAAAAACGATGTTAAGCTGGTTACGGGCAGCGCCCCGGAAGTAAATGCGAACGGTAAATTAAATAGCCCGTTCTGTATCCTGATAGGGACTGTTGGAAAATCAAGGGCAATTGATCAGCTGGTTCTTCGCAAAAAGCTCAGCATTTCGGGTATAAAGGATAAATGGGAAACCTTCAGTATTTCCATAGTTGAGAATCCGCAGCCGGGTGTAAAGCAAGCCCTTGTTATTGCAGGAAGTGACGCCAGAGGAACGGCTTTCGGTGTTTTCGAATTGTCGAAATTGATTGGTGTTTCGCCGTGGTACTGGTGGGCAGACGTACATCCTGCGTTGAAAAAAGAGATCTATATGAATGGGGAAATGGTGTCAAGCCCGCCCTCCGTAAAATACCGGGGCATCTTTCTGAACGACGAAGACTGGGGCCTGCAACCCTGGGCGGCTAAAACCTTTGAACCGGAAACCGGCGATATAGGTCCGAAAACCTACGCCCGCATCTTTGAATTGCTGCTCAGGCTGAAGGCCAATCTGATCTGGCCGGCTATGCATCCGAGCACCAAAGCCTTTTACCATTACCCGGATAACGAAAAAGTAGCTGCAGACTATTCAATTGTGCTGGGCTCTTCGCATGCTGAACCCATGTTACGTAACAATGTGAGCGAATGGACCAAGAGTATGGGCGATTTCAATTACCTGACAAACCGCGACAAGGTACATAGCTATTGGGAATCAAGGGTCAAGGAAAGTAAAAATAACGATGCCATTTATACCCTGGGGATGCGTGGCGTGCACGATAGTGGTATGGAGGGTGTTAAAAGTGTGAAAGAAGCTATCCCTTTATTGGAAGGGATCATTCAGGATCAACGCAAGCTCCTGCAGAAATACATCAACCCCAATGTAAAAGCAGTTCCGCAAGTGTTTACCGTGTATAAAGAGGTACTGGATATTTATGATGGTGGAATTAAATTGCCCGAAGACATTACCCTGGTGTGGCCAGATGACAATTACGGTTACATACAACGCTTAAATAATGAAAAGGAAAATGAGCGTGCAGGTGGTTCTGGTGTTTATTACCATGCCTCTTACTGGGGGCGTCCACACGATTACCTCTGGCTAAGCAGCACACATCCCGGCCTGATCCGGGAAGAAATGATGAAAGCATACGAGACAAAATCCGACCGTTTGTGGGTGTTAAACGTAGGTGATCTTAAACCTGCTGAATACAACATTCAGCTGTTTTTAGATATGGCTTATCAAGCAGCGCCTTTTAAGGAAAGCAGTTATACAAAGCGCCATTTGTCTGATTGGATTTCTGGCATCTTCGGTAATGAAAACACCAGTCAGATTACAAATGTACTATGGGAGTACTACCAGCTGGCCTTTGAACGTAAGCCGGAGTTTATGGGATGGAGCCAGACGGAGCCCACCACAAAAACGAATTACACTGCTTACAATCATTTCTATTACGGAGATGAAGCACAAAAACGGATAGACCGCTACGAGGAACTCCTCGCTGCGGTAAAAAATCTTAGGCCAAAAATAAAGACCCGGGACACCGATGCCTTTTATCAGTTGGTTTATTACCCGGTAACCGGCGCTGCTTTGATGAATAAAAAGTTCCTCTACCGGGATAAAGCCATGTGGTATGCAAAGCAGAACAGGGCAAGTGCGGCAGACTACGCCATTTTGGCTAAGCAAGCTTATGATGCTATTGCTAAAGAAACCCGATACTACAACACGGAACTGAGCGCCGGCAAATGGAAAAATATAATGTCGATGGCCCCGCGAAATCTACCCGTATACCAGAGTCCGGATGTACCGGCAACAGCTATCGATGCATCGGGAACCTGGAGCATCGCCCCCGAAGGCTTTATCAATAAAGATTCAGCTCTGGTGGCCAAACCGGATATGGGTTTCGTATTGCCCACATTTAACCGTTTAAGTGACAAACGCTACTTTATTGATGTATTTCTAAGCGCAGACGAAACGCTGAACTGGACAAGCAAAACGGAGCCCTGGGTCAGGCTGTCTCAGAGTTCTGGTACGTTAAACCCTCAGCCGGGACAGAAAGAACAGCGGATTTGGGTGAGCATAGACTGGAATAAGGTAAAGAGAGAAAACGCAGTGATCAGCTTTAGTGCCAATGGAAAGCAACTGGATGTTGCAGTAAACGTAAATCAGGAAGTCGTACCTGGACTTGAAAGCTTTAAAGGCTTTATGGAGGACAATGGTTATATCGTTATCCCCGCATCAAAATTTAGCAGAAAGGAAGATAAGGCTGCACAGCACTGGAGGGTACTAAACGATCTGGGCCATAGTGGTCAAAGCTTAATGGCCTCGCCACTCCAGGATATAAAAATTCCAGACCTGGACAGTCGGCGCCCCTTGCTTCAAAACAACGCTTTCGTAGCATACGATTTCTATACCCTGACAGCGGCTGCTCCGCAACTGATGGTTTACACCTTGCCAACCCACCCGGTTAACAATAACTACCGGATGCGCTATGCAGTTTCTGTAGACAAGGGCCCTTTAAAAGTGGTCGATTTTAAAACCCAGGGCAGGAGCGAAGAATGGAAGCAGAATGTTTTAAGGAACAGCGCCATTAAAAAAATTGATATGGAACAGTTAAAGCCCGGCAAACATACCTTGCGCATCTATATGATCGATCCCGGAGTTATTTTAGATCGGATACTGATTGACCTTGGCGGCTTAAAAAGCGGTTACCAAATGTAATGACTTCTTTACCTGGCGGACAGGATGAGACAGGATGCAGCCCTCGTAAAAAGGCAGTAAATTAGGTAATTAAAGCTTTTTTACTCTTTAACCAAATTATGATGAACTCAAATTTCTTTTTATTTGGCATAGTTTTGCTGCCCTGGCTTCCTGTTCATGGACAGGAAAGAATACAAACCGGTTCCAGGAAACCGATGCCCCAGGAATGGATAGATCAGGAAACCGGCCATAAGGTAGTCCGCTTATCGCGCTTGCCAGGAAGCAGCAGCAGCTTTTATTTTCACAACAATCCCTTCGTCGGCGATAAAATGTTCTTCTATCATACCGAAGCGAACGACCGCCAGCTCTTTACCGTAGATCTGAAGACCTTTAAAACGGAGCAGATCACGCAACAAAAATCGCCGATGCGCGGTGAAATTGTCGCGCATAAAACGCAGGAAGTCATTTATCAGATTCAGGACAGCGTATTTGCGAGCAGCGCAAAAACGAAGAAAACAAGGTTGCTGTATGTCTTTCCGAAAGGTTTTAAGGCTACAGCATCTACCCTGAATGCAGATGAGACCATATTGGCTGGCCGTTATAGCGACGGCAATACGGAAAGGGAAATACTGAAACAGTACCCGGAAAAAAGCCAGTTCTTTAATCGCATCTACGATGCTAAGCTCCCAAATACCTTATTTACCGTAAATCTGAAAACAGGCAAGCTGAATAAGATCCATACGGAAAATACCTGGCTGGGCCACGTTCAGTTCTCCCCAACAGACAGCAATTTATTAATGTTTTGTCAGGAAGGTCCCTGGCACAAAGTAGACCGGATATGGACCATTAACCTGGCCAATGGTGAAATTAAAAAGAGACATACCCGGAGTATGGATATGGAAATTGCAGGGCACGAATTTTTCGCTCCTGATGGTAAAACCATTTGGTTTGATCATCAAATGCCGCGGAGCACAAAGTTCTTTTTAACCGGCGTCAACTTAACAACAGGCACCGAAAAGAAATATCAGCTACAAAGAAATGAATGGTCAGTACACTTCAACATCTCACCGGATCAGCGGCTCTTTGCCGGTGATGGAGGAGACCCCAAACAGGTGGCCAAGGCGGATAACGGCATGTGGATCTATCTCTTCAGGCCTTCGGGTGATCAGCTGCTTGCCGAAAAACTGGTTAATATGAAAATGCATAACTACAAACTTGAACCTAATGTGCATTTTTCTCCCGATGGTAAATGGGTCATCTTCAGGGCTAATTTCGAAGGTGAGAGTCAGGTTTATGCAGTAGAGATCAATAAAAGCAAATAAACACCATATGAATTTAAAAGCAGGAGGCCTTAGCCTGGGCGTATTGGTCTTCATCACTTTGCAGGTTTTTGCACAATCTAAACCGGTAAAGCAAATCCAATACCTTTCCGGGACAGATAATGTACATACCAAAACCTGGGATTTTTGGGCCACCGGTGGAAGAAGAAGCGGGGTCTGGTCCAAAATTGAAGTACCCTCACACTGGGAACAGCAAGGATATGGAGCTTATAATTATGGCCGTGATTATGTTACTTATGGAAAAAACTTTCGCTTTGCCGACGAGAAAGGTATTTACAGACATCGCTTTGATGTGCCTGTAAGCTGGAAGGACAAAGAGGTGTATATCGTGTTTGAAGGCTCCATGACAGATACCGAACTGAAAATAAATGGCAGATCTGCCGGTCCGGTTCATCGGGGTGCTTTTTATCGGTTTAAATATAATATCAGTGACAAATTAAAATATGGCAAAACAAACCAGTTAGAGGCGACAGTCAGTAAAATGTCTGCCGATAAATCGGTAAATAATGCCGAGCGTTTGGCGGATTACTGGATCTTAGGTGGGATATTCAGACCTGTTTATCTGGAAGCCGTTCCGAAAGAACATGTTGACTGGACCGCCATCGATGCCAGGGCGGATGGCACATTTAACATGAACGTTCATCTGAAAAACGTAAAGCCAGGACGAACCATACAGGCTGAAATCAGAGATAACAAAGGCAAGCTTGTGGCTACTGTTAAAACGATAACGACGGCAGATTCTGTTGCCAATGTAAAAACGATGGTTAAAAATCCGGCCCTTTGGACAGCAGAAGGCCCGAACCGTTACCAGGTTAGGGTTTCGGTACAAAACAATGGTAAAAGTATTTATGAGACCACTGATAAATTTGGCTTCCGGACCATTGAAGTAAGAAAAGGGGATGGAATTTACCTGAACGGAACAAAGATAAAGATGAAAGGGGTTAACCGTCATGTCTGGTGGCCCGAAACCGGGCGCTGTGTAAATCCTCAGATCGACCTGGCGGATGTAAAGCTGATCAAGGAAATGAATATGAATGCGGTTCGTTGTTCTCACTATCCGCCAGATCAAAGTTTCCTGAATATATGCGACTCCTTAGGCCTGTATGTACTGGATGAACTGGCCGGCTGGCAAAAGGCGTATAGTACAGCAGCAGGAGCTCCTTTGGTAAAAGAAATGGTGATCAGAGATACCAATCATCCCTCCATTATTTTTTGGAGTAATGGGAACGAAGGAGGTCATAATTTTGACCTGGATGATGACTATGCGAAATACGATATTTCAAACCGCACAGTAATTCATGCACATCACAAACCAGGGAATGCTTTCAATGGCATCGACTGTAACCATTACGAAAACTACTACAGCACAAAAAAGATCCTTGCCGATACCAATATTTACATGGTCACCGAATTTTTGCATGCCCAGGATGATGGTGGTGGTGCGGCTTCACTTGCCGATTTTTGGGATCTGCATTGGAAAGAGAAGAGGGGTGCCGGTGGCTTTATCTGGGATTTAGCAGATGAGGGCCTGGTGCGTACCGATCAGAATAATAGGATAGACGTTAACGGGGTAAATGCACCGGATGGGCTGGTTGGACCACATAGAGAAAAAGAAGGCAGTGCTTATGCAATCCGGGAAATTTATAGTCCGGTTAAAATTGACATGAAAACACTTCCCGAGGACTTTGACGGCGATATATCAGTTGAAAACCGTTACCATTTTACCAATATAGATCAATGCAGGTTTAAATGGGAACTGCTGAACTTCAAGTACCAGGGAGAAATTGATAATGGCTATATGACCGTAAAGCAGGGCGGGCTAACCGCACCATCGATTGCGCCGGTAGCTAAAGGGAAATTAAAAATAGATTTGCCACAGGACTGGAAGAATTACGATGCTTTGGCACTCAGTGCCTATGATCCTTCAGGAAATGAAGTCTACAGGTGGGTTTGGAAGGTTAAAACAAATGCGCAGTTGTTTGCAAAATCAATAGAACGAAAGCCGGCGAATTCGGCCGGGGTAACAATTGCTGAAAGTGACAGTACCCTAACCATGAAAGCGAGTGGAATATCGGTCACCCTGAGCAAAAAAACAGGTAAGCTGCTTCATTTGGCTAACGAAAGCAGTGCCATGCTTTCCTTTAACAACGGACCGGTGCTGGTTGCCGGAAACGCGGCTTTTGCCGGATTAAAACAATACCGGGAAGGCGATGCTTTTGTGGCCGAAGCCACTTATTCCGGGGATATGAAATATGTCCGCTGGAAGATGAATGCGAATGGCTGGCTGGAAATGACTTATGAATATGCCTTGAATGGTGATTATAAATTTGCAGGGATAAGTTTCAATTATCCTGAGAACTTTGTCTTAGGGGCAAAATGGTTGGGTAAAGGCCCTTCAAGGGTTTGGAAAAATCGTTTGCAAGGGGGCACTTATAATGTCTGGGAAAACCGAAACAACAATACACAAACAGGAAGTGCGCCCTGGATCTATCCTGAATTTAAAGGGTATTTTTCTGATATGGTATGGCTGGAGATGAATACGGTACAAGGTAAGTTCACGATCGCTTCTCCAGAAAATGGCCTGTTTGTCAGACTCTTTAATTTCTACGGTTTGAGTGGTATAGCATCTTATCCCGAGCTGCCTGTGGGCGATATCTCCTTCCTGGATGCCATTCCCCCCATTGGAAGTAAGCTGGCTTTAAATGTAACCCCGGACGCTACAAATCTGGGGCCGGCAGGAGAATTAAACCACCTGAGCGGCACCAGAAAGAGAACGCTGTTATTTTACTTCGGACTACCTAAGCCGGATAGCGAAAATAAACAGTTTACCATGCCGAAAGAGAATATCCTAACCAACTAGGCAATAAAAGAGAGAATAAAAACAAAAAGGAGTGGTCGCGATGAAAGCCACTCCTTTTTTGTAGGTTTTAACCAGCATATAAATTAAGGCTTTTCAAATATATCTGCCTCAATAATACTTAAAGTTCCCTTTGAATCGGATGCAGGCATTCCAATTCCGTCGTCCAGTTTCTTTCCGTTCATCTCTACACCGATATTGGTATCGTTTTTTCCTGCACCCGCATTATTTAATACGATGGTAAGGGTTTTACCCTTCACCGGTTTGCAGGCAGCGGTGAAGTAACCCAGGCCTGGTTTGGTATGGCCGTTGAATACTTCTTTATTGTCGACCAGGAGCCGGATCGGATAGATCTTGGTCCTGAAACCATTTAATTTCAAACCCACACCGCTAACTGTGCTTTCTTTATCAAAGGTATACTTGATCCATGCCGTCGAAATTTTACCGTCGTTGGTCCAGCCGCTGAGTTCATTGTCGTCATAGCTGAGTTTAGCTTTATCGGCATTGGCACCAGCATCAACGGATATCACTTTAACAGCTTTACGGATTAAGCGATAAGATGGGCCCGCCGGTGTAGCGCCCCTGTCTAAATTAGACTTTAAACCATCAGCAGGTAAAACTTTTGCCAGCCCATCCTGTACGGGAAAGGCTAAAGACTGAAAAGAAATCACAGCCGGCTTCAGTCCATCGGCGCTTGCAGTCAGCTCAATTTTTCCCGCCGTAGTAGTTGAACGCACAATTACCCTGTTCACCCCACATTCTACCGGCAGATCTTTGGATAAAATATAATTGTCTGGTCCCTGCGCAATCCCACCACGCCATTCTGCCGGACCGGAGAGTTTGAAATTTACCATATTGAGTGCCGTCGGACAACGGTTACCATCTTTATCAACCACTTCAACTTGTGCTAAAACGACATCTGCACCATCGGCTTTAAAGCCGGTCGGATTGTTAACCGCTGTTAAACGAAGTGCTGCAGGTGCACCGGCAGTTTTTAATAGGGTCTCGGCCAGTTTCTTTCCATCAATACCGTAAGAAACCGCCTTTAGCGTTCCTGATTTCCAGCTGACATTTTTAAAAGTAAACAGAAAACTCTCACTCAGCTCCCCATAACCAAGAGATTTATTATTTAAGATCAGTTCCACTTTGTCTCCGGTGGAAACGACAAAGACATCTTTTTTAACCCCGGCCTTATAGTTCCAGTGTCCAATAATATGAATCCCTGTTTTCTTAGGCTCAACCCAGCCGTCCCAGATCACCTGGTGAGCATAATAGCCATCCTTCGGAATACGCATAGCGTCCACTTCTCCGCTGCGGCGGTAGTTTTCTTCACCGCGATGATGGGTATTGGAATCTGAAAATATGATGTTTACGCCACCTGAACTTACCCGGGTCCCGGTGCCGGGGCGTTCCCTATAATAATCATTCCAACGCGCAACACTTTCAATAGCGTGCGAATCCTGGTTGCGGTTGTAGTCGCTCGCATCGGCCCCTTTATACAAAGGACCCGACCCGTTTTTATGAAAAGGAGGCGAATATTCGTCCCAGTATTTTCTTAAGCCTTCGTCCCTGGAGTATTCCATTGACCAGAGCGGCTTGCCCGCACTTTTATTGATGTATAACATTTCCCCACCATACTCTGCCTCCTTAATATCCAGCATCTCCCGCGAGCCGATCGCGCGATAGCCATGCGGATCATACTGATTGCGGATGTCTTTCATTTCCTGCATGTGTGCGGCGCTGATGGATTCATTGCCACATTCGTAAAACAAGATGCTAGGGTTGTTCCGGTTGTAGATGATCGCATCGCGCATCACCGCTTTTCGTTGTTCCCATCTTACCCCTTGCACATCTTTCTCCGCATCTCCGGCAGGCATAGCCTGGATCAGACCTACACGGTCGCAAGACTCAATATCTTGTTTCCAGGGGGTAATGTGCATCCAGCGTACCAGGTTTGCATTGCTTTGCACCATTAACTTATTGCTATAGTCGCTCATCCATGCCGGAACGGAAAGGCCAATGGCTGGCCATTCATTGCTGGTCCGTTGTGCATAGCCTTTCATCATCAGCACCCGGTCGTTCAGGTAGACCATGCCATTTTTAAATTCAGCCTTTCTGAAACCGGTTTTGGTCGTCACTTCATCCACGACCTGGCCACCCGTTTTTAAGCGGGTAGTCACCGCATACAGATAACCGTAACCCCAGCTCCAGAAATTAAGGCCGCTTAGGGATGCTGCCGCAGTAAGGGTCTTTGTTTCACCCGGCTTAATGCTTTCCGGATGTCCGGTAAAGGTCTTTAGCAGCTTACCCTCGGCATCCCTGATATCAACCTCATATTGAACATTCTGATCGGTGCTATTCTCGTTCCTGATCTCTGATTCGGCGACAATAGTCGCAGAGCGAGCTGGTATATCAAAATCCCGGGCATAAATATAATTGCCTGTTGTTTTTAAGGTCGTATATAAGGGCAGGGTCTGGTATAATTTTCCTGTGGCATGCAGCCGTACATTTTTGGGCAGGCCACCATAGTTGGCATTGAAGTTTTTGTCATTCCATTGATAGCCAGAATTGGTCGCTTTTTCCTTATAGTTCCAGGCATTGTTGATGCGTACGGCCAATACATTTTCTTCGCCCTGAGGCTTCAGCCCGTCGGTAATGTCGAAACCAAAAGCCATAATTCCGTTTTCATGCAAGCCGATAAATTTTCCGTTCAGATAGAATTCGCCGGCCTGGCGAACACCTTCAAATTCCAGGAATATCTTTTTGCCGGCATCTGAGGCGGGGATCTTAAAATGCTTGCGGTACCAGGAGATCCCTGTAGGTAGATCCTCTATTGATTTTTTAAAAGCATCATCTTCATTCCAGGCATGTGGCAAAGTAATGGCTTTCCAATCTTTATCGTTGAAGTCCGGCAATTCTGCACCTGCGGCATCACCCACATACAATTTCCAGCCGGGATTGAAGTTGTAGGTCGCCCGTACCGGATTGCCGGACTGGCCGAAGACCACCACAGTCAAAAAAGTCAGTAAAAAGGTAAGTTTGAATCTCATGTTAAATTTTGTGTGTTTAATTGGTTATAGCTAGTTTTAATGGTTTGTCTCTGTCACAGCTAATCTTGCCGTTTAAGTATTCCAGCTCCGCCAGTTGTAAGCTGCTGCGGCGGCTTTCGTAACTGTCTGTTCCTGCATGCTCGGGCGTTCTGCCCGGGTGGGTAAAATAATAGATAAAAGCCCGGCCTTTATTGACTATTACGTCTGCATGACCGCCCATCACGCCATCGTCTTTGCCTTTTCCCGGGGTTTGTAAAATGTTGTCAGCTTGTCTTTTCCAGTCCTTCAGGTCTTTAGAAGCGTAGACACCCAGGCCCTTCCAGTTGTCAACGATCATCCAGTACGTGTCTTTCCAAAAAAAGACCTTGGGGCCTTCGCCACCACGGTCGCCAATGACGCGCTTGCCACTGTCTTTCCAGTGATAAAGGTCGTCGCTGTCCGCATAATAGATAGATTTTCCGTCCAGCTCATTGTTGTAATACATGCGCCATCCGCCCTCAGGCATTTTAAATACACAAGCATCAATGCAACGTTCGGAAGCCAACTGAAGTTTCGACTCAAATTTCCAGTTGATCAGGTTGCTGCTGGTTAAGTGGATGATGTATCTTGGATGCCTCCAGTCTTTAAAAATGCCAGGAACGTAAGTGAGGTACATATGATAGAGACCCTTGTCTTCAATGACTTCAGGAGCCCAGTGTGTATAGTCCGGTAAGCGGTACTGGATGTCACAGGTATCCCTATACTTCCAGTCGATCCCATCCTTCGATTCTGCGATGCCTATCCTTGTCCCATGTACCCAGCTTACACCATCTAAGTCTTTAACGTTGGCGCGCCGGTTGGTATAAAGCATAAACCATTTTTTTTCGGCTTTATTCCAGATCACTACCGGATCTGCCGCACCATCATACACCGGATCCCTGTACAAGGGTTTGGGTACCAATTTTGCCCGCTCGCTGTTCTGCGCAAGGGCAAGCATCGGGGCGATAAAAATAAGCAGCAGGAGTAAACGTTTAAACAGCCTCATTTGGTGGATTTGCTTTTAGATTTCAATGCAAAATGACCCTAAAATAGGATCATTTTAGCGGTGTTGCAACCTGCCCCATCCTTGTCGCCAGCGCCATGCGCTATACAGGATGGGCCATGTTGGATATTAAAACAAGCTTGCCTAATTTTCGGCCGGATAAATCAGATCCACAGCAAAACCAAATATAAAACACAGCAAACTGAATAGCATATGAGGCCAAAGCATCTTTTGAAATTAATACTGACCTTTATTTTATGGAGTAACCTGAGCCATGCACAGGTAAAGACCGATTATAAATTTGTTTTTAATTCGGGCAAAACAACCGGAGCTGAGCTGGGCGTTTCAGCGGGCGACACCTATAGGAAAGAAAAGGGTTGGGGCTTTGATTTCAATACCAGTATGGCCGATCCGAACCGGCCATTTTATTTCTCGGTTGCCGTACCTGAAGGAAATTACAAAATAACGGTCACACTTGGAGACCCTAAAAGAGCAGCCAGCACGACCGTTAAAGCGGAATCGCGCCGGTTAATGCTGGAAGCCATCCCGACGGCTGCAGGTAAATCTTTAAAAAAGACTTTCATTGTCAATATAAAGGATAGAAACATCAATAATGGAGAGATCGTATCCCTGAAAACACGCGAATTAACCAAGCTGGACTGGGATGATAAACTGACCTTAGAGTTTGCCGGACAGCCCGCATTGCAAGCCATAGAAATGACCAGGGTGGAAGACCAGATCACGGTTTTCCTGGCTGGAAATTCAACCGTCGTGAACCAGGAAGATGAGCCCTGGGCCTCATGGGGACAAATGATCCCGCGGTTCTTTAAACCGGGAGTATCCTTTGCCAACCATGCGGAATCGGGACTTACACTGGGTTCTTTTATAGGCAGCAAAAGACTGAAGAAAGTAATGAGCATCATTAAGCCCGGCGACTATCTATTTATAGAGTTTGGCCATAACGATCAGAAGGAGAAAGGGCCTAATGCTGGCGCATACAAATCGTACACACAACGCTTAAAAACATTTGTAGCAGAAACAAAGAAAAAAGGAGCAATCCCGGTAATCGTAACTTCTACCAGTCGCCGGTCATTCCAAAACGGTAAGATCGTAAATTCTCTGGGGGATTTTCCGGAGGCGGCGCGGAAGGTTGCTGCTGCAGAAAATGTAGCCCTGATTGATCTGAACGCATTGACTACAACATTGTTCAATGCCCTGGGCGAAGAGCCCTCAAAAAAAGCCTTTGTGCACTATCCGGCAAACACCTATCCGGGGCAGGATAAGCCATTGGCCGACAATACACATTTCAATACTTACGGAGCTTATGAGATTTCTAAATGTGTGGTTGAAGGAATCAAGGCAGCGAAGTTGGGCATTGTAAAATACCTGATCGATCCAAAGGCTAAGTTTGATCCAGCCAAACCAGATGCAGAAAGCAACTGGCATTGGCCGGAAAGCCCAAAAAGTAGTGTTGTAAAACCAGATGGGAATTAATTTACCTGGGTTTAGCCAAGCCCTCGGAAGTCATGACTACCCGTTTCATACTGCCGTCCTTGTTGTAGTATAGCTGGTCGATGCATACCGATCTCCTGAAGCTGCCACCATCGGTATTTAGCCCGCCATTGTGATAAATGAAATAGGATTTGCCCTTGAAATCTATGATCGCCTGATGATTCGTGTTGGAATTGCCGGCAATTTCATTTAAAATGCCTTTATATGCCCATGGTCCGTTGATATTTTTGCTCATGGCATAAACGATTTTTTCAGGGAATTGGGAGGCGTAAGATAAATAGTACCAGCCCTTACGCTGATGAATCCAGGGTGCCTCGGTAAATTCAGGAAGATCTACCGTTTTGATTGGGCCGTCAAGCTCAATCATGTTTTTCTTTAATTTAGCGTAGTAACATTTGGTATTGCCCCAGAATAAATAGGCCTGGCCGTCGGTGTCGATGATCACCGATGGATCGATATCATCCCAGCTGATTTTGGTGTCCGTGGTCATGTCGTTCGTGATCAGCGCTTTGCCTATCGCATCTTTAAAAGGGCCGGTCGGACTGTCAGATACCGCCACGCCAATGGCTTTACCATGAATGGCATTATGTGTAATGGCGACATACCAGTAAAACTTGCCATCCCGTTCTATGACCTGCGAAGCCCAGGAATCATCCTTTGCCCAGGAAAAGTCTTTGGCACTAAGCGGAACTTTATGCTCCTTCCAGTTCAGCATGTCAGCCGATGAATAACACAGCCATTCGTGCATCTCGTATCGCTCTTTTCCTTTGGGGGCCTGATCATGACCGGTGTAGAGGTAAACAGAATCGCCATATACCAGCGCGGCCGGATCTGCCGTATACTTATCTTTGATGATGGGATTGCCGGTCGCTTTAAACCTTCCGGTCTCCTGTGCGCGGACCATAGCAAAACTTGCCGTACAAATCAGCAGGGTTAAATAATGTGATTTTATAGCTTGGAACATGTTCTTCTTTATTGCGCCAGTAATTTTTTTAATTCTTGTTTCGTGATCTGAAGAATTGTACCATGTCGTATTCCTTTAGGCAGGCTGATCTGATCAGATACGTCTTTCCAGTTCTTCAGGTCAGCAGAAAGGATAGCTCCATATTGATGATCCCTGTATTTATCAAAATACAGCAGCCAATCCTTCCCCTTTTTTAGGGCAGTGGGGCCTTCTGCCCAATATTTTCCGGTAATGGGCTTTCCTGCAGAAGAGTAGGGGCCGGTTAGCCGCTCGCTGAAAGCCACTTTCAGGTTTTTCTGGGCAGGTTCCCTGGTTTCATCTTTTAAGAACATTATATATTTTCCATTGTCCTTGACAATAGAAGCATCAATTACGTTAAAACCCGGGTCATACAGCAACCTGGTTTCAGAATAGGTCTTAAAATCTTTGGTGGTCACATAATAGATCCTGTGGTTGTAAGCATCATCTGCTTTAGATGCAGTTTCAGGGAATTTGCCGGTAATGGTTGTGGCCCAGTAGATCATATAGGTGCTGTTGCCTGGATCGTAAGTGATCTCGGGCGCCCAGGTGTTCCTTGCGCCCTCTTCTTTGAACATTACGGGTATAAACTGCTGTTCAGACCAGTTGATGAGGTCTTTGGAGCTCGCATATCCAATGCCTTTATCCTTCCAGCTTACGGTCCACACCATATGGAACAAACCATCCGCACCGCGGATAATACATGGATCGCGCATCAGCTTGTCTTTGCTAACTGTTGGCCTTAAAAAGGAGCTGTCATTTTTTAACGACTTCCAGTGATAGGCGTCCTCACTATAGGCCAGATGAAGGCCGTCTTCTCCATTGCCCTTAAAATAGGCGAAAATAAATGGATCTTTTGCAGACTGAGCATGCACAGCCATCCAGTTGCCCAGCAAGAGAATGGCGATATAAAAAAACTTGTTCATCATCATTATTTTAGTTCCAGAACGACTACGGACTGCGCAGGAAGCTCAACACTTAGATTGGCACCGTCTTTTCTGGCCCCATTGAATTTTGCTATTCCAACTTTCCCCGGTTCGGTAAAGGTATTGACATCTGTAACGCTTTTTGAAGTGATGATCTGACCGGTAACCGATTTCCATGTCAGACCATTTAAAGCGGTTTTTAAACGGATCTTATTTTTGGGGTCAAGGTTGACAAGTGAAATATGGATTGCACCTGTGGTATCCTGTGAAGCAGAAACATTCAGCGCCTTGATCTTCTGATCTCCCGAAACATAGTCGGGGCTGACAAAGTCGACCGGTATATATTGGGCGTCCTGATGCACCTGGTACAGGTCAAAAACATGATAAGTAGGGGTAAGCAGCATCTTGTTTTTCTCCGTGAGGATAAGTGCCTGCAGCACGTTTACCGTTTGGGCAAGATTAGCCATTTTTACCCGGTCAGAGTGGTTGTTAAAAATATTTAAGGTGGTGCCGGCGATCAATGCGTCGCGGAGACTATTCTGCTGGTAAAGGAAGCCAGGATTGGTTCCCGGTTCCACGTTTGTCCATATTCCCCACTCATCTACAATTAAGGCTACCTTTTTGCGGGGATCATATTTATCCATAATTGCCGAATGTTTGGATACGATCTCCTCCATTTTAAGGCAGTTCTTCATGGTGTTGAAATATTGCTGCTCGTTGAAGTCAGTAGCCGATCCCTTATCTTTCCAATTGCCGGTAGGCAGTGTATAATAATGCAGTGTTAAGCCCCACATGCGGTTTCCAATGTTTTTCATGCAGGTTTCAGTCCAGTTGTAGTCCTCCGCATTGGCGCCACTCGCTATCTTTTTAAGCGGGGCACCTGCATAATCACGCGCATAGGTAGCATATCTTCTGTACTGATCGCTGTAGTACTGGGCCGTCATGTTGCCGCCGCATCCCCAGCTTTCATTACCTACACCCCAGAAGGAGACCTTCCAGGGCTTGTCTCTGCCATTTTGCCTGCGGAGGCTAGCCATCGGACTAAGGCCGTCGAAGTTTAGGTATTCTACCCATTTGGCCATTTCTTCAACCGTGCCACTGCCAACATTGCCTGCAACGTAAGGCTCGCAATTTAACATTTCACAGAGCTGAAGGAATTCATGTGTACCAAAGCTATTGTCTTCTGTAACCCCACCCCAATTGGTATTGACCATTTTAGGCCTTTGGCTCCTCAGGCCAATGCCGTCCCTCCAGTGATACTCGTCGGCAAAACATCCTCCCGGCCAGCGCAGGTTGGGTACTTTGATCTTTTTTAAAGCGGCTACTACGTCCAGTCTGATCCGGTCTTTATTGGGAATGGTTGAATTTTCATCCACCCAGAAGCCATCATAGATGCAGCGCCCAAGATGTTCAGCAAAATGACCATAAATATGTTTGCTGATGATATGCTGATCACCCGGTTTAAGGTTTAATTGGGTGACGTTTTGAGCCTTGCCGACAATTGGTGTCAGTAAGGCGAAGAGGATAAAGCGGAATGGTCTCATTTGAAAGGGATTTTTATGACGTTAAACGAATAGGCTTTTAAATTTATGCTCAGTTGTCCGTCCTTCAGCTTAACAGGGCGCTCTTTCGGGGATATAGCTGACGGCTGGTCAAACGAATTGACCTGGTTAAATGAATTGCCCGCCATTTCGGCTACCAGCCCTTTCGCAAGGAATTTTTTGGAATTTTCTATCTGGAAAGCTGCATTTTTCGGTTGATCAGCATAGTTTACTAGCTTAATGATCAGTTCTTTTCGTTGCTGATCGATAACGGCAGAAGCATAAAGCCCGTCCTGTCCTGTTACCGCTTTATTATCCAGTAAAACTGAAGCCAGCGCCGTGCCTTTATTTAAGGAAAATAGCTTTTGCACATAATAGTCAGGCGTTCCATAACATTTCAGATTGTCTACCCAGATCATATCCGGGGCCCATTGCCATGCATCAATATGCGCAAAAAGCGGCGCATAAGATGCCATTTCCACCACGTCAGCGTTCCGTTCCAGGCCCGTCATAAAGGCGGCAGCAGCTATGGCGCTCTGCCAGTTGTTCCTGGCACTGCCCACGATGGTTTTATCGGCATGTACCGCATATTCACCGGCAAACACTTTACTGCCATTTCTCGGATAGCTATCGTACCGTCCCGCATTTTTCAGGAACCAGTCTGCCGGGCGATAGTAATGCTCATCAATAATATCGGTATTCGATGCCCTGAGTCTGTCATTCAGGAAGTGAAAGCGTTCGCTATCCGGATCCGTACCCGAACTGGCGATGAGTTTAAAATCAGGATACCTGGATTTAATGGCTTCTCTGAAGATCTTTAAACGTTCCAGGTATTGCGGTCCCCAGTTTTCGTTGCCTACACCCATCATCTTCAAATTAAAAGGCTTGGGATGTCCCATTTCCGCACGTACTTTTCCCCATTTGCTGTTGATATCACCATTGGCGAATTCAATGAGATCCAGTGCATCCTGCACATATGGATCCAGTTCATCCAGGGCAGCCACCTCGGCAGTATTGTACTGACAGGCCATACCGCAGTTTAATATCGGCAGTGGCGCTGCACCAATATCTTCGGCTAACTGAAAGTATTCAAAGAAGCCAAGTCCGAAGGTCTGGTAATAATCCGGAGCTGCGCGATGCGGAAACTCTGTGTTCCATCTGTTGATCATGGTCTGTCTTTCTTCCACCGGTCCGATTGTTTTTTTCCACTGGTACCTGTTACTCAGGTCGGTTCCTTCTACTATACAGCCACCTGGGAAACGGATGAAGCCCGGCTTCATATCTGCCAGCATTTGTACCATATCCGCCCTTAATCCGCCTGGACGTTTCATCCAGGTGTCTTCCGGAAACAGCGATAGCATATCCAGATCAATTTTGCCGGTGCCTTCAAACCAGATGTTCAGTTTGGCGCTTGGCTCGGTATCGCTTGCATAAAAGCTTACCCTTTGTTTGTGCCAGCTGTCATTGCTTTCAGCAGGATCCAGTTCAGCCTGGCCGATCACCTTATCGTCCTTTCCGACCAGTTCAATACGCAGTTTAATCCCTTTGGCAGCTTGTCTGTACAGAATCGAAAAATCATAACCTAATCCTTTTTTAATGCCCATACCTTTAAAGCCTTCATTCCTCAGGCCAAGGCTTCCCATGGCTGAATTAGCCCGGCTAACCTGCAGGTATCTGGGGTTATTCAGGTTATCGCCTTTACGGTTTACCACCAGCAACTCCCCTTCGGTGGCTTTTTTAGGTTGTATGGTCCAGCCCATCAAAGGCTTGTTGAATTCAAACGAGCGGTTTTTAATGAGCTCGGCGTAAAGCCCCCCGTCTGCCCCAAAGTTAATGTCCTCAAAAAAAACGCCCCACATCGTAGCCGGCACCTTTGCTGCAGCTTGGTCTGCTTTTACCTTGAACACCAGGTTTGATTGGGCCAGGAGTGGGGAAGAGGCGGAAAGCAGTGGCATCAGGAAAATAAATACCATCAGTATCCTTTGAGTTGTAGAACAGCGGGTCATATAATTGGTTTAAATATTTGGTTGATAATTAATAGTTGAAATTAGTAATAATTGTCAATTTAACGTTTAATATTCAGAATAAATTTTTGAGGAAGAAATATCCGGGGGGGCCAGGGAATTTATCCATGCACCGAGAAACAAATCTGAGCGCTATAGGGATGTCATAACAATTGTATAAATAAAGATCGGAATTTTTGTAGTTCGGAATAAATATTCCATATTTTTAAAAATATTTATGGATAGAATTTTCAAAAAACATGTAGCTGTCATTCTGATACTTAGTGTAGTGATAGGCAGCGTTTTTTGCAAGTCAACTGTTTATGCGCAGGATACAGATCTCAAATTTAAGAACATTACTTCCGAACAGGGGCTTGCACAAAGTACTATTCACGGAATAGCTAAAGATAAATATGGCTTCATGTGGTTCGGTACCTGGGGGGGATTGTGTCGCTATGATGGTTATACTTTTAAAACTTACCGGTATAACCCCAATAACAATAAGAGTATAAACAACAACATGGTACACAACGTCATCAAAGACGCTGACCATAATATCTGGGTACTGACATTCTCCGGGAACGAATTGTGCCGGTACGATTACGAAAAAGACAATTTTGACCGGGTTCCCGTAAGTAAGATTTCCAAATCTTTCTTAAAACTGATCAATAGAAGAAATCACCTGCGAACCGTAAACTATTCCTATAAAAATTACAAATGGGTTGTGGATACCACCTCTCTTTCCCTGTCGCTGTCGAGGCTGGATGTCAAATCAGGGCAAATAAAACGGTACAAATACAACTCAGCTAACCCCTGGTCTTTAAATGGCTCCAACGTATCAGATATTTATATGGATAACCACAGTATCCTTTGGGTAGGGACTTATAGTTATGGGATCAACAAAGCCAATTTAAATGGGAAACCATTCGAATATTATTATCACGATCCATTTACCTCCCAATCTCTGATCGACAATAACGTCAGCGCCATCTGCGAAGATAATTCCGGTAGGTTATGGGTTGGTACGCGCGATAACGGCATCACTGTGATCAGCAAAAACAGCTACCAGTATATCACTAAAAATAAGAAAATTGCCAATACATTGGTGGACAACCAGATCAGATTCATTTTTTGTGATAGTAGGGGAATGATCTGGATCGGTACCAAGATGGGATTAAATAGTTTTGATCCGGCTAAGCATACTTTTCGTCTGTTTACGGATTTAGGATTGAAAGATGTTAGTGTTTATTCCATAACAGAAGATCTTAACCATAACATATGGATTGGAACATGGCAGGGCGTATACCAATACAATCCGGCAACGGACCAATTGAAGCATTTTGACCCGGCTAAATTTTTGAAACATCCCTGGGTCAGAACGATCATTCAGGATCGTCAGCAACAACTTTGGGTGGGAACAGAAGGCGGGGGAATAAGCATTTTAAAGCCAGGCCGGGATGGGGATACCCTTGTCGTTGTAAAACATTTGCAACACCAGGATAAAAAGAACTCCATTAGTGATAACCGGATCTACTGTATGTACCAGGACAGCGAAGGGTTAATATGGGTAGGAACAGGCAATGGGCTCGACTTCTATAATCCTTCAAATCAAAAGATCACCCACTTCCCGATCCAAAGTGGACTGGCAGATGCAACCATAGCTGGGATTACTGAAGATAAAAATGGTTTTATGTGGATTAGCCATAAAAAAGGCATCTCCCGTTTAAGCAAGAAAACCTTTAAAATAAGGAATTACACTTCGCAGGATGGCTTGCAAAGTAACGAGTTTTCTGATGGAGCGGTTTTTAAAAGCCATTATCAGAATAAGCTGCTTTTTGGCGGGAACAATGGGCTGAATGCCTTTAATCCCGATTCTATCTATCCGGAAAAAACCTTACCCAATACGGTGCTGACGGAATTGCAGATATTAAATCACAAAGTAGCGATCAATAAAAAAGTTAATGGAAGGGTGATACTGACCAAACCTTTGTATTTAACAGATGAAATAACGCTTAACTATGGAGATAAGAGTGTCGCGATTGAGTTTGCTGGCTTACACTATTCCAATCCACAAGGAAACCGGTATGCTTACAAGCTCGAAGGCTTCGATAAAGAATGGGTATATACGGATGCAAACAGAAGAATTGCAACGTATTCCAATCTGGAGCCGGGAAATTACACCTTCAAAGTTCTTTCCTCCAATAGTGATGGAGTATGGAATCCTAAGCCAGCTACTTTAAGCATTCTGGTGGAACCACCATTTTGGGCAAGCACCTGGGCTTATATATTTTACGGCATCATTCTTTTGCTGATTTTTTATACGTATCACTATTATGCTACCAAATTTACCCGCCTGCAGTCCAGCCTTTCCTATGAGCTGCTGATCAGAAAGAAAGAAAATGAGCTTCACCAAAGTAAACTGCAGTTTTTTACCAATATTTCTCATGAAATAAAAACCCCGCTGACCTTAATTCTTGCTCCCATAGAACGACTTGCCCAAATGTTCTCGGATAACCGCTTCGCCGTCTCGCAAATCATGACGATGAAATCCAACGGGGACAGGTTGTTAAAGCTCATTAACCAACTGTTAGATTTCAGGAAACTGGAAACCGGAAATGCGGTGCTGAATCTCAGAAACGGAAACCTGGTTGAGTTCCTTCGAAATACGATTACGCGTTTTGAACCATTGGTGGAGGCAAAGAATTTAAAACTGGAGTTTGTACATGCGGCAGATTCGTTTTATTGTTTTTATGACGAGGATAAGCTCGATAAGGTTATTGCAAATCTGCTCTCCAATGCCCTGAAATTTACACCCGCCTCGGGATGGATTAAAGTTAGGTTTAGCGTTAGAAAGCTGGATACAGATCAGACCGCCGTGATAGAAGTCATCAATTCAGGTTCTTTAATCCGGGACGAAGAAGTGGAAAAAATATTTCAGCCCTTTCAGCAAGGTTCAGAGAATCGTGCCGGAGGAACGGGGTTGGGCCTGGCTTTCAGTAAAGGACTGGTAGAGCTTCATGGCGGAACAATTCAGGTAAACAGTAAAAATGAAAGTGGCAACCTGGAAACCTCCTTTATTGTAGAACTGCCAGCAAATATTGTAGAACCGCCGGCAAATGGTCTTGCAGAAATAGCTGTCGAAACCGAGCGAACAGAGACTTTACCTGTTCTGAACGAAACGCTGGAAACAACAGCTCCCGGTATACCGGAAAAGCCGGTTCTGGTTAACCATAAAGTGCCTGTTCTGCTCATAGTAGAGGACAACGTTGAGCTAAGGAAATACCTGGTAGCGTATTTTGAAAGTTTTTATAACATTCTGGAAGCCGGAAACGGACTGCAAGGTTTACAGATCGCGGCTCAGGAACTTCCAGATCTGGTTCTTTCTGATGTAATGATGCCGGAAATGAATGGGTTTGAATTTTGTAAACAGTTGAAATCTGATCTCAGAACAGGCCATATTCCTGTGATATTGCTGACAGCCAGATCACATGAGCAGGATAAGATTGAGGGCATCGAAACAGGTGCTGAAGATTATATCATTAAACCTTTTAGTCTGACCTTCCTGGCGGCAAGGATTAAAAACGTGCTGATCGTAAGAGCGCGCTTAAAAGAAAAATACCGGCAGGAAATTCCTTTAAATGAACAGAAGGATGTTCCTCCATCACCCGACGAAAAACTTTTAAAGAGAATGCTGCTGTATATTGAAGAGCGTTTGTCCAGCCCCGACTTAAGTATAGATGAGATCTGTAATGAGGTAGGCGCCAGCAGAGCGAACCTTTATCGTAAAGTTAAAGGAATGACGGGCCTGAGTATTGCAGAGGTGATCCGGGAAATAAGGTTAAAACGGGCCAGGCAATTGTTGCAGGAACAGAAATTTAATGTGAATGAAGTCGCCTTCATCGTCGGGTTCGCAGACAGCAACCATTTCAGAAAATGCTTTAAAGCGGAGTTTGGTCTATCCCCAACTGAATACAAGAAAATGCAACACCACAATCCCCATCCCGAAGCTTAACTATTGTTATCCTCAAGGTTGTTTTTAGGGATTTGATACGATTAGCGTGGCTTTTTGAGACGCTCGTGCTCATTCTTTCAGGAAAGACACGCTAAATTTAACCTTATAATTCTAACCAGATATTATGAAGTTAACGGAATCCTATAAATACATCAGTATTAATGAATATTCGGCAACGCCGAAATACATTCAGCTCACTAATTCTATATTGTCGGCTATAGAGGCAGGTTATATGCATAAGGACGATATTCTCCCTTCCATTTGTGACATCAGCAATGAACTGGAAATTTCAAGGGATACCGTAGAAAAAGCCTATAAAAATTTAAAAAATATAGGTGTCCTTACCTCCATTCCGGGCAGAGGGTTTTATGTGCTGGATACCGCATTCAGACAAACTCTTAAAGTTTGCCTGCTTTTTAATAAGTTAAGCATTTATAAAAAAATGGTTTATGAATCCTTTTTGTCAACTCTTGGCGAGGGTGTGGCGACGGATTTATTTATCTACAATAACGATATCACCATTTTTAAAAATTTTATTGAAGACAAAAAGGATCGCTATTCTCATTTTGTGATCATCCCGCATTTCATTGATGGGAGAGATCATGCTTACGAGGTGATCAATACCATCCCAAAACAAAAGCTGGTCATTTTAGATAAACGGATGCACGGCATAACAGGCGATTATGCAGGAGTATATGAAGATTTCGAGAATGATATTTACAAGTCGCTCGAAGAAGCCAGCCCATCTTTAAGTAAATACCATACGTTAAAGCTCATATTTCCTGCCAATAGTTATTACCCCAGGGAGATCATTAAAGGTTTTTCCAGATTTTGTCAGCATTACGCATTCAATTACAAGGTGATCAATGATATATCGGAGGAGTTTATCACGGAGGGGGAAGCCTACATCAATCTTTTAGAGGATGATCTGGTGGTGCTGATTGAGCGGATCCAGCTGCTGAAATTGAAAATAGGAGAGCAAGTAGGCATTATCTCTTATAATGAGGCACCAATAAAACGGGTCATCCTGAACGGCATCACAACCATATCTACAGATTTTACCAGGATGGGAAACCTTGCCGCCAATTTAATCCTTAATAATTCCCGTGAACACATTGAGGTGCCCTTTCATTTAACACTTCGCGATTCTCTTTAGCCCCGGCTCTCCTCGGGTTTTCTATCCCTTAAAGCAGCATTTTACGAGAAATCTGTAAATGATTGCAAAAAGATGAGGATATTAGGAGCGCTATTTGAAAGCATAGAGAAATATGAAGAAAGGTAAATGCTGTGATCTGGGAACCTGTCTGATGTGCAGTCTGGTACTTAAGGAATGGAAACCGGCTATCGACAGCCACAGAAAGAATTTCATTGCCAAAAAGGGAGAACAGATCATTCAGGAAGGTGATCCGGTAGCGGGAGTATATTTTGTATACGAGGGGAACGTCAAAGTACATAAACACTGGGGCGATAAGGAACTGATTGTGCGTTTTGCCAATACCGGCAAAATATTTGGTCACCGTGGCCTGGGTACACACAGCTCGGTTTACCCCATTTCTGCAACGGCTCTTGAAGAAACCTCGCTTTGCTTTATAGATCTGGAATTTTTTATGGCGACTTTAAAAGTCAACCATGATTTTGCCTTTAACCTGATGTTGTTCTATGCCGATGAATTACAGGAGTCTGAAAAAAAGATGCGCAACCTGGCCCTGATGGCTGTTAAAAACAGACTTGCAGTTGCCTTATTGCAGCTGAAAGAACAGTTTGGATTGGATAAAGCCGGCAACCTGAATATAGAACTGAGCAAGCAGGACCTTGCGGCGTTTACCGGCGCAACCTACGAAACGGTATTCAGGATGACCACTGAATTGATTAATGAAGGACTGATCGCTTTGTCCCGAAAGCAGATCCGCATTATTGATGAAGATAAACTGAGATCTCTTACGCTGGCTTAATTTTCTACACACCTTAAACCAGCTTATTCGCTGACTCCATCCTCCAGGGCAGAATTGTGGTTGTTGAATTTTTTCAGGTCTTTTACCGGGTTTGCCTTGTAATTTCCCTGTTTGATGAGCTTATGTAGTGAAAAACCCGATAAGCGCTTGCTTTGCAGATCGTTCAGTATCTTCTTTAAACTTCCGGAGCTGTAGAGGGCACATAGTGGCTCCATGAAATCTTCATGTGTATACACATAATAATCATATCCCGGAAACGCCGTGCTGATTTCTTTTAAATGCTGTAAGGTCTCTTTATCCATTTCAGTCATATCGCAGGCCAGCAATAGCAGATCATCCTCAGGATGCTTAAGATGTACACTCAGCAAGCCTGTTAAAGGGCCTTTCGCGCTCACCTGGTCTATAACCAGCAAGTCCTCAGAAAAATGCTCACGATAGGCGCTTAGCTGTGTTTTATTGACAGAAACCAATACAGGGACATCCAGGGCCTGAAGTTTTTGGAAGGCATGCTGTGCCCAGGTACAGGCACCAATGGCCAGCAGGCCTTTGTCGCTCCCCATCCGCTTACTTTCGCCACCACATAGTACAACCGCTTTCATACGGCTTCAAATTCGTACAGGTGTTTATTGACATCCCCGGTGTTCTTATGGCAATTGCAGTTTCCTCCCCATTCCTTAGTCCCATCTGTAAAATATTCACATTTCCATATCGGTACTTCATGTTTAATCCGGTCAATGATATAGCGGTTGCTGGCATAGGCCGCTTCACGATGTACAGATGCCGTAATGACAACCACTGCGGATTCGGTTACTTTTACCTTGCCTATCCGGTGCTGGGCGGTGGCGATGCTCAGGTTCCAGCGGTTTCTGGCAGCCAGTAAAATCTCGGCAATCATTTTAGAAGCCATACTGGTGTGCGCTTCGTACTCCAGGAAGTTTACTGCTTTACCGGAATTATGGTTTCTCACATCGCCGCTAAACAGCACCACCGCGCCGGCAGAGGGGCAGTGTGATTTTTGAAGCAGCGACACAAGATCTATCTCTTTTTTAGTGATGAAATCCATATTAACCTCCACTGCTTGGTGGGATGACAACAATGTGCTCATTCCCGGTTAACTGATACTGATCCGTTACAAACTCGTCGGCTACGGCAAAGCGGCAGAGCTTGAGCACTGGTGCTGCATCCGGGTTTACCAGGCTCAGATGCCGTCTTAGATCCGAAATGGTATGGATTCTTGCTTTAAGCTCAAACTCCCTTTTAAAGAAATCCTTTAATATGGCAAATACCTGTATTCTCATTTTTCTATCCTCCTATATGAAGCATGCTTAGCTTGCTCCCTGTAAATTTTGTTGATTGTTTTTGTGCCAATGCGGCGTTGAGCTTCAGATCCAGATCAGCAGAATCCGAAACGTTTTTCACGGCAATCGGATGGTTACTGCTCAGGCATCCATAAATGTTTCCATAAACATCCAGGCGTAAACGGTCGCAGTCGGTACAAAAAGGATGGCTTTCATTGGCAATGATGCCAAAAATATTCCCTTCCTCCGTTTGCCAGTAATTGGCCGTTGCCGCGGTTTTTCTCTGGATAGGACTAAAGCGGTACTGTGTGCTGATCAGCTGAAGTATTTCCGGCTGTGAGAAAAAATATTCATCCGCCTTTCCATGTAAATGCCCCATCGCCATGATCTCTAAAAACCGGATGATGATCTGTTTTTCGGCCGCATATTTTAACAGGGGAATAACCTGATTATGGTTCAGCCCCTTCATGATCACGGAGTTTATTTTTACCGCTATGCCGGCATTCAGTGCTGCATCAATGCCCCTCAGCGTCTGCTCCAGTCCATGTCTTCTCGCCATCATAAAAAATGTCAGCGGATCTGTTGCATCAAGGGAAACATTAATGGCTGTTAAGCCTGCGGCTTTCAAGGCAGGTACCTGCTTATGGAGTAAGAGGCCATTTGTGGTCAGGTTCAGGTCTGTAATGCCCAGTTTTCGCGCCCCTTTAATAAGGGTAGGAAGTTCTCGGTACAGCAAGGGTTCCCCGCCTGTAAAGCGAATGGTATTGAAGTCGAGCCGCTCATGTAATTTAATAATTAATCGCATCAGCTCTTTTGGCTTCAGGCCGGTGCCTTTGCTGGCTAAATGATTTTCCCGGTTTTCCTCGTTGCTGTAGCTACAATAGGTGCAGGCCAGATTGCAGGTGTTGATCAGGCTGATCCGCAGCGTCTTAAAAGTCCTACCCAAATGATCTCTGATCTGTTCCATTACATAAAAAATAAAAGTTTAACGGATGCGATGGTCAATACGGCGCTCAAAAGGTAACGTACCGTAATGTGCTGAAAGCGGGAGCTACCCCAGTAGGCGCCGGTAACACCTCCGGCGGCAGCCATAATGAACCAGGTAATTGCCGAAGGGGTAATGACCAGCATTGCCGAACTGCCCAGTAAGCCGCTCATTGAATTTAATACGATAAACAAGGCAGAGGCTGCTGCCGCTTCTTTTACATTTGCCCAGCCCAGTAAGATGAGTACCGGACTTAAAAATATCCCACCGCCAATGTTCAGCATCCCTGAAAGGCCTCCAAGGAGTATGCCGATCAAGAGTGCGGGAATCACTTTTACGGCTTTACTCGCTTTGCTTTCATTGGGCTTGATGCCGAGCAGCTTAATGATCGGCAGTACCAGGGCCAATCCCAGTAAAAAATGATAAATATTGCCTTCGAGCGAGTATTTTGAACCGATAAATGCTGCCGGAACAGAGGTGATCAGAAACAGCCTGCATAAGGGCCATTTAAAGTATCCCGCTTTCCGGAACTGGTAAAAGCCCATTCCCGCCACCAGGATGTTTAATATAAGAATAAGTGGTTTATAGGTGCCCACAGGAATGGTAAACAAAGAAAGTACTGCAATGTACCCGCTTGCCCCGCCATGGCCTACAGAAGCGTAAAGAAAACCGATCAGGTATAAAGAGAATGCAATGCTGATGTCTAGTTCCATAAGTTAAAAAGTATTGAGGGTTTCTTTAATAACCGGCATAAATCCGGAGATAGGCGTGTCGCAAAGTGGACAGCAATAATCTTCTGGAAGTGCAGAAAACGGAGTGCCCGCAGGTATTCCCCGGTTTTCTTCTCCCCAGACTTCATCATAAATGCTCAGGCATTGACTGCACTGATGCACATAAGTAACTTCCGGTTCGGTATTGCTGCTGATGTCATAATAGTTGTCGGCCTGTTTCCCGGCAGCCAGGGTTTGCTGTTGGTAATAATCCTCACAAAGTTCCACCAGACCGGGCGCTAAGTCCGTTTTGCCAATCCCTGTAGCATAAATACTATAGAGCTTCGAATTGGGGTTGAAATCAATCGTGTGCAGCAGATCAAAACAGGTTTCTGCGTTTGTTTCTTCGGTAACAGTTTGTTTTCTGATGATCACAGATCCGAAGAGCCCGCTTTTTGGGTTGATCTTAATGGCGAAGCACAATTTGAAGGTCCGCAGGTCTAACTCATTAAAGGCAGTGATCAGCTCGTGTTTCAGTTTCAACCCCTCTTCACAAAGATCTTCAGTTTGCCAGTTCAGCTCATTGGAAGCATGACGGACGTTCATCCGGTTCTTATCCAGGGCCGCATTCCATAACTTCCGGTCAGCCGGTTCTATATCTTTGATGATGATCGACTTCCACGGCGTGGTATAGAGCTGTCCAATGCGTGTTTTACTGCAAATTTCGCACAGGTCTTTCAGAAAACTGAGGGGGAACAGTTCGTTTCTACGGTAAATGCCCAGCCAGTATTTCTCATTATATTTATTAAGACCTTCATAATAGGGGAGCTGGAAATCGGGGAGTTTCAAGGGCGACAATGGTGCCTGGAATAGAAAGTTACTGCTTGCCTTTACTGCTGCTTCCAGTTGCTGCCCCTCAATATCAGGCTGATCATAATATAAATTTTTATGGGTTAAGATTAAATGCTCAATCTTCTTGCTCAGCTCCGCAATGTCCTCTGAATACACCAGGGAAGACCAGTAATAGATGTGATTGGTTTTAGGGAAACGGACATACAGGTGCCAGTAGTTGCCAATATCCGACGAAATGAAATTTAGATTTCCGCTAAAAAAAGGGATAAGGGTCTGACTGTCGTCTATCAGGTTTATTTTAAGTCTGGGGATATAGCTAAAAGTATCTAATATGTCTCTGTAAACTCCTTCACGCAACCAATTGGAGTTGTTAAACAAGTCTTCCGCCACATAAGAGCTCACGATATTCGGGTGCTTGTCCTCATCTGTTTCAAAATCCGTATCTGAAATGAGAAAGCCATGCTCAATATCTTCCAACTGTAGGGCTGAGGCAGAAAAATAAAGCTGCTGCCGGGTTCCAAACCGTACATGCGCGATACCTGCACCCTCCAGGATTTCAAGGATCGCTGATAGATCGCCGACCGACACAATCCCTCCTGGAAGGTTAACTTTGATCTGATGATTTTTTAATTCCCTGTCTTCCATATTAAATAACTTTTTCCAACAATTGCGCCTGCAGGGCCTCCTGTAGGATGACCTTCACTTCCGGCTTGCAGGATCCGCAACCCATTCCTGCTCCTGTAGCCTCGCAAAGCTGCGTAAGGTCTCCGCATCCCGAGGCAATCTTCTTTTGCAGGTTTCCTTTGCCCACATTATTACAGCTGCATACCAGTTTGCCGCTTACAGGTTCTGTCTTTTTTCCACTTCTAAGCAATTGCAGCCTTTTATCGCTCAGCTCCGTTTTGTTGGCGATCAGATCTCTGAACTCCAGGAACTCACTCTTATCGCCTATTAATATGGTTCCGACCAGCTTATCCTGATGAATAATACATTTTTTATAATAGCGTTTGGCTTTGTCGATGAATACGATCTCTTCGTAGTTGACGTGATCCGGGCATTCTGCCAGCCCGATGCTGCAGAGGTCAAATCCATGGATCTTGATGATGTTCATAAACAGGCTGCCCTGGTAATAGGTGCTGATATCACCATTATGAAATTTGGCCACTACAGCGGCCTGCTGTTCTGCTGCTGCTGTGATTCCATAAAGTGTCCCTTCAAACTCTGCAATTTCGCCGATGGCATAAATATCCGGATCACTGGTTTGCAGTCGCTCATTGACCAGTACGCCACGTTTACAATCCAGCCCGCATTCCCGGGCCAGCTCGATGTTCGGTGTGGTGCCAATGGCCAAGATTACGGCGTCGCAGTTGATCCTTCTACCACTTTTCAGCTCAATTCCGGTGAGTTTTGAGCGCCCGTAATACAGCTGTACCTCATCGTTGTAATAAATGTCACAGCCCTGATCGGCCATCTCTTCGTGCAAAAGCTGGCTGCCCAAAGGGTCCAGCTGCCTGTTCAGGAATCTGGAAACGCGCTGTACAATGGTAATGCGTACACCAATTTCTCGCAGAGAAGCGGCCATTTCAAGGCCCAGCAAGCCACCCCCAACCACCACAACATGGGCATTTTTAGGAATGTGCTTTTTAAAGCTGTCCGCATCACTCCGGTTGCGCATGGTAAAGATGCCAGGTAGGGAAGGCGCATTTTTTGGCAAGGTAGCCCTGCTGCCGGTCGACAGGATTAACACATCATAAGGGGTTTTTCGGCCGGTAACATCAGTCACGTACTTTTTCTCCCTGTTGATTTTTTCAACCCCGACTCCTCTTAAATGCCTGATGTTATATCCGGGCTCTTCCTCATCGTTCATTTTTACAAGTTGTTCCCATTTCTGGGTTCCACTGATGTAATCGGGCAGCATTACCCGGTTATAGAACGGAAGGTTTCCTTGCTGAAAACGGTGATCTGGTCGTCCTGGTTAATTTCCCGGTACGAGCGCACAAAGCCATGGGCTCCCGCACCTGCGCCGATCACCACGATCCGCTGGAAATCCTTTTTGTATTTTTCTATACTGACCGCACAATATTTGAAGTCTGGTTCTTTTGATGTCGGATCAACCAGGGTACTGGTCAAATTATTTGCGCGGTTCAGATCGCTGCCCAGAATTTTTCCCCAGTGCATCGGAAGAAATACCACGCCCTGCTTTATCGTTGCGGATACTTTTGCTTTTACCTGCACCTCTCCGCGTCTGGACCTGACCACCAGCACCTGATCCTCCTCAATGTTCAGTAAATCTGCATCGGCAGGATGAATTTCCAGGAAGGCATGTTTAATGTGCTGTTTCAGTTTGCTTACTTTGCCGGTTTTTGACATGGTATGCCACTGGTCGCGCACCCTTCCCGTGGTTAAAATAAAAGGGAAGTCTTCATCAGGAAGCTCGCTGGTCAGTTCATCAGAAGGGCTGTGTATTTTCGCTTTTTTAGAAGCAGTATGAAATAGATGATTGGTGAATAGCCTTTTTGTGCCGCTTCCCGCCTTTTTATTATAAGGCCATTGTATGGTTTTAAGCTCGTCTATCTGTTTGTAATCGAGTCCGTTTATATTGATGCTGGACTTGTAGGTAAGCTTTGCGTGTTCCTTGTAAATGTCTTCCATGCACTTGTACTCAAAGCCTTTATAGCCCATCTTTGTCGCAAAGCGGCAGATGATCTCTGCATCCGGTAAAGCTTCTCCAGGCGGATTGATCACTTTTTTAAGGTGACTGATCCTTCTTTCAGAGTTGGTCATTGTCCCTTCCTTTTCCGTCCATGCTGCCGCAGGCAGGATCACATCTGCAAAAGCCAGCGTTTCGGCTTTGTCTGTGATTTCCTGAACGACGACAAATTTTGCTTTTTTTAAGGCCTGTTCTGCAAAACGGGCATTGGGTAAACTGGTTATAGGATTGGTACATAGGATCCAGATGGCTTTCAGGCGTCCATCATTCAGGGCCTCAAACATTTCGGTTGCAGTAAGTCCCGCTTTATCTGAAATGGTGGTTCCACCCCAGAATTTCTCTACCTCCAACCGGTGTGCCGCATTGCTCAGATCGCGGTGTGCAGGTAACAAATTTGACAGGCCGCCAACTTCACGACCACCCATGGCATTAGGTTGTCCCGTTAGGGAGAATGGTCCGGAGCCCGGTTTTCCAATGTGCCCGGTAATCAGGTTCAGGTTAATCAGGCTCAGGTTTTTGTTTACCCCAATAGAACTTTGGTTCAGGCCCATGGTCCATAGGGTTAAAAAGCCCTTCGCACTGGCAATATAGCTTGCTGCCAGTTCTATTTCGGTTACTGTAATGCCACAGATGAGGGCAGACTCTGCCAGGGTTCTTGCAAATACCCGCCGCTGGTAAGCCTCAAAACCCTCTGTACGCTGGTTAATGAAGTCTATATCTATGGCGCCGCGTTCAATGAGTGCCCTGCCAATGGCGTGGTTCAGGGTAACATCTGTGCCCGGATTGATTTGCAGGTGCAGATCAGCAAGCCCGCATGAATCTGTTACCCTTGGATCTGCAATGATCAGCTTAACATCCGGATTCGCAGTTTTATGTGCCTCTATGCGTCTCCACAGGATGGGATGGCACCATGCCGGATTGGCCCCAGTGATAAAAAAGCAATCGGCTAATTCTATGTCGTCGTAGCAAATGGGCACACTGTCTTCTCCCAAGGCCATTTTATAAGCCGTAACCGCGCTGCTCATGCACAAACGTGAGTTGGTATCTATATTGTTGCTGCCAATAAAGCCTTTAATCAGCTTGTTGATCACATAATACTCTTCCGTCAGGCACTGCCCGGATGCATAAAAAGCCACCGAATCCGGGCCATATTTGTCAATAAAAGTCTTAAACACCGCAGCTGTCCGGTTTAACGCATCATCCCAGCTAACCCTTTGTAAGGGCATGCTCTTACTGTATCGCATCTGAGGATAAAGTAAGCGGTCGGTTTTGTCGTTTACCGTATATTGAAGGTTAAGTCCTTTGCTGCAAAGCATGCCATGGTTTACCGGATGATCCTTATCTCCTTCAACAGCGATGTTCTGGTTTTTATCCAGCGTTATTTTTACGCCACAGCCCACCCCGCAATAGCAGCAGGTACTGGTAAATGTATGATTGGTGTGCGCTGGCATATTTAATAGGAATTTTTAAGCTTGTAAAAGTTCTGGTTTCAGGGTTTCGGTCTTTTCTACACCTTTAACCTGGAATTTCGTGATAAAGACAATCGCGCCGATTACGGCAACACCAATGCCGATATAGTGAAAAGCGTCTGCGTAGGTAAGGTGCTCCGACTTAAACAGAAAGCCGACCAGCATGGCGCCTATGTTACCGCCGGCTCCTACAATGCCACTTACCGTTCCAATGGAGTGTTTGTTGATAAAAGGAACAATACCGTAAGTTCCACCGTTGGCCATTTTAAGGAAAAGTGCAAAAAAGAGCATGGCAATGATGGCCATGGTTAAAGTATGGGATTGTGCGAAAAGACTGATTCCCAAGCCTTCCAGGACCAGTAAACCCCCAAGGAGGATACCTTTGCCCCGCAGTCCGTATGATTTACCAACTTTATCACTCACAAAGCCTCCGAGTGCCCGGGCAAACAGGTTCATGCCACCAAATATGCTGGCCATGGCGCCGGCCATGATCATAGAGGCACCGAACTGATCGGTAAAAAAGGTAGCCGCCACATTGTCTACCGTAATTTCTATTCCAAAGCAGGCTGCGTAAGCAAGGGCCAATACCCAGGTGCGGTAGTCTTTCAGCGCGCTTATAAACGAGCCTTTTTTTGCAGATTTAACTGTGGTCTTTTCCAGATCTTTAAAATTCCCTGCAGGCGTGTCTTTTGTGCATTTGTAATAAATGAAAGCCATGATCAATAGGATCATTCCCGGAACCACCATAGCCAGGCGCCAGGAGTCGGCCGTGCTAACAAAGCCCAGCCCCGCAAAACCAGCTGCAATAAGTGGCATAATCAATTGGGTAACTCCGCCGCCGAGATTGCCCCAGCCACCCGTAACCGCATTAGCTGTACCCACTACATTCGGGGCAAACATCATCGAGGTATGGAATTGCGTGATCACAAATGAAGCGCCTATGATGCCGATGATAAACCTGAACAGTAAAAAGCTTTCGTAGCTGTTACTAAGACCTATGCACATCACAGGAATGGAGCCTGCTACAAGCAATAGGGTATAAGATAAGCGGGGACCTAAGGTGTCGCAAAGTTTTCCAACGATTAAACGGGCAATAATGGTAGCAGAGACGGAAGCAATGATGATGTTTCCAATCTGATCTTTACTCAAATGCAGCTGCTCTCGAATCAGCGGCATTAATGGCGCAACGCCGAACCAACCAAAAAAGCAGAAGAAGAAGGTAACCCATGTAATGTGGAAAGTCCGCATTTGGATACCCTTGGCTGAAAAGATGTTTAGTTTACTTAGTGGTTTGAAGTCAGCAGTCATGTGGTTTCGGTTAAGTGGTAAAATGATTTGATTATCTCGTGCTGTTTATTTATTTGGTTATTTAATTATGGTTAAATGGATAAAAAGTAATGGGCTCATGTTGATGAAGCTGCATCGATGCAGCTGGCTGCATGGCCAGGCCCCGGGCATGGATGCAGGCCGTAACATCTCCTGAGCCATTGAAAGGAAGCAGGTTTAATGCAGCTGAATGGCCCATGGAAACAGGAAAAAACTCTGTTAAAGGATGTTTCTTTGTTCTTCCGTCTGAAAGGGGAAGGGTTTGAAAAGGCCTGCCCTCAAATCCGAAACCCCGGTATAGATGGTGTTCAACAAAAACAGTAAAGGTAGTCAGACAGGACAGCGGGTTTCCCGGCAAGGCAAAAACGACGGTTCCGGATGGACCCTTTCCCGTCAATAATGGTTTTCCCGGCCGGATGGCCACTTTGTGAAACAAGGTTTTAACACCCAGTTTCTGTAGTACAGCGGGTACATGATCCGCATCTCCGGCAGAGACAGCGCCGTTGATGATCACCAGGTCAGCTTCCATCGCAGCGGTTAATGTAGCGGTTAGCTTGTCTTCATCGTCGCTTACATGCTCGCATAAAACGGGGTTGATTTGCCATTGGCCAAGCAGCGACCTTAAAAGGTACTGGTTGCTGTTGCGGATCTGAAAAGGGCTGAGGCTGGCATCGGGGCCAACCACCTCATCGCCAGTGGTCACCACCGCGACTTTTGGCAGTCTGTATACGGTTAGGGTAGACTTACCTACGGTAGCCAGTAAGCTGATTACCTGTGGTGTACAGAGCAAGGGGGCAGATAGGAGTAAAGTTCCGGCCCTGCTGTCTTCGCCTTGTCTGGCAATGTTCTGGTAAATTTTAATGTTATCGGCATGTAAAACGACCTTGCCCTCTACTTCTTCCGCATCTTCTCTTCTGATGATCAGGTTTGCAATTTCCGGTGTAGCTGCCCCGGTCATGATCTTATAGCAGGCACCCGAGACCAGTGGATGTCTGGCGGGCTGACCGGTGAAGATCGTGTCTATAATGCTGTAGGCGCGTACTCCTTTTTCCCAGTCGCTTTGCATAATGGCGTAGCCGTCCATCGCTGCCCGGTTAAAGGGTGGATAATCACGGTCAGCATAGATGTTTTCTGCCAGTATTCTGCCAGTCGCGTCTTCCAGGCGGATGCTTTCCTTTCCAAAAGGAGCAGTTATGGAGGAGATGATAGCGATGGCTTCTTCAAAACTTTGCATACTCAATGACCACCTCCCTTCATCATTTTGCGGGCATGGAACAAACCCGGTAATACTGCTTCCAAAGATTCTCTTGCGCCATCAGTACTGCCCGGAAGGGTAAGGATCAGGCTGTGTGCAATCGATCCTGCCACGGCACGGCTCATCATGGCCATAGGTGTACGCATTTGCCCGAAGCTGCGCATGGCCTCCGTTATTCCGTCGGCATCGCGCTCCAGGATCTCAGTAACTGCGCTAACGGTATTGTCTCGCGGCCCCAAGCCGGTTCCTCCTGTGGTAAATATGAAGTGGATATCTTCCGCTACCCATTTCAATATTTGTTGCTGTATCAATGCTTTATCATCCGCTACAACTTCGTAGGCCAGTACATTGGCATTAACCTTTTCCAGCATCTGCCTGATCATGACCCCGCTTTTATCTTCGCGTTTTCCCGCCGCAGTAGAGTCCGAGCATACCAATATTGCGCAGGGCGGGGGGGTAGAAAAATATTTTTTGCGGTCGCTTTTGCCGCCTGTTTTTTGTAAGAGTTTGATGCCGCCTATTTCCAGTGTGGTGTCAACAGGCTTAAGCATGTCGTAAATCTCCAGCGCCGCTACCGAAACTGCGGTCAGCATTTCCATTTCTATACCTGTTCGCCCGATTGATTTTGCGGCTCCGCTAATGGTAATTCCCGGTCTGCCGGCATCATTGATCTCAAAGCTGATGTCCATGCCGTCGATAGTTACAGGGTGACAATGCGGAAGAAGCTGAGGCGTCAGTTTGGCCCCTAGAAATCCGGCAGCCCTTGCCACATCAAAAAGGTTGCCCTTAGGCAGTTCGTTGTTCCTGATCAGGCCGATGGTCTCGCTTGTGCAATAGATCACTGCTACGGCTTTTGCCGTTCTTAAAGTAATCTGTTTGCTGGTGATGTCGCGCATAGGTCAGGAATTTTGAAATTGATAATTGAAATTGGTGATGCCATTTTTTAAGCTGTAGGCATTTTTGAAGCCCTTGGACCGGAGTCTTTTCGCTGCCTGCAGACTTCTTACACCGGTTTGGCAGTAGAAATAAAAATGATGATTATCGCTGAACCTGCTCAAATCAAGCTGGTCAAGTTCCTGTAAAGGAATGTGTCTGCCACCGATGTGCTGATCTTTTCTTTCAGATCCGGTTCTCACATCGATCAGCTCCATTCCCATGGTCTGGGTTCTTTCTGCAAAGTCCTCCGCTGCCAGTTCAATGGCTTTTGGGACTCCTTTGAATCTCAGGTAACTTTTGTTTTCTGAGAGTTTGTCGCGATAGTAGCGGGTCAGCATGGTCGCTGCGCCCAGCGCCTCAAACGTAAGGAGTTTTCCGGTCAATACCTCTTCCTGGTTTAAAGCAACCTTGATCGCTTCGTTGGCCATCATGGTTCCGATCACATTTGTTGTGATCATATAGGCACCCCTTTCCGCGCATGAGGGGATGGTTTCTTCCTGTTCCGGCTCCCGGAAGAGACAGCGAAGCGTAGGTGAATGCTGATAGTTGAATACAGTAAGGTGTCCCTCAGTCTGAAATATCGCTCCATAAACAAGGGGTTTGCTTTTTACCACACAGGCGTCGTTAATCAAATATCTGGTGTGAAAATTATCGGTCGCATCGATAACTAGGTCATAAGGCTCAATCAGCGACAGGATATTTTCTTCATTGACAAAAAAACGATGTTCGTGATAAAGCAGGTAAGGATTCCGTGAGATCAGCGATTGGATGGCGGCGGTTGTTTTAAACTTGCCGGTATCCGCATAATTAAAGAGTGTTTGCCTCGATACGTTTGTGCTGCTGACAAGGTCCCCGTCTGCGATGCCAATATTACCTATGCCTGAAGCCGACAATGCAGTAAGGCATGGACAGCCAAGACCTCCTGCGCCGATGACCAGAACCTTGGCCCGCTGCAGTTTATGCTGACCGTTCATCGCGATGCAATCCAGCTTTAAATGACTCCTGTAATATTCCTTATTCATGCTCCCGCTTTTTTACTGCAAACTATACTTAGTTCTCTAATCCGATGTATACAAGACCATTCTCTACTTTTACGGGATAAGTCTGTATGGCACATTCATCACCGCTCAGGCATTCGCCGGTTGCCAGCGAAAATGTTTTTTTATGAAAGGGGCAGGCAATCTTAGGTTCATCGCCGGCAGAGCCGATCATGCCACGGCTAAGGGCCATTTGCTGACGGTGCGGGCAAAGATTCTGTGTAGCATACCACTCATTCCGGCGTGTAAAATAGAACAGGGCTATTTGCTCGTCACCACGCTTTATGCATACGCCACCATTCTCTACTGCATCTTCTACGCGGCAGGCTGCAAACCAGTTTGTTGTTGTTTCTATCATGATTTCTGTCTGTTGGTAGGTAATAGGTTTGTTTTATTAAGCTAATGTCCAGTCGGCTGCCTTTTTCTGGCCCCTCATTTCATCAAATTTTATGGTTGGATCTTTCTCTTCCGGTGCGTTTACAAAATGGTTGAAACGTTTTCTGATCTCCGGATCTTCGATTGCCGTTTTCCACTCGCACTGATAGCTGTCTACCAATGCCTGCATTTCCATTTCCCATTGTGCTGCCATACCGAGGCTATCGTTTACGACCACATTTTTCAGGTATTCCATGCCGCCTTCCATTTTGTTCAGCCATGGGGCCGTCCGTGTCAGGGGATCTGCAGTACGGATGTAAAACATCAGAAAGCGGTCGATGTATTTAATGCAGGTGTCACTGTCTACGTCAGCCGCCAGTAATAAAGCATGCTGCGGTTTACTGCCACCATTACCACATACATACAGGTTCCACCCTTTTTCTGTAGCGATAATTCCAAAATCCTTGCTTTGTGCTTCTGCGCATTCTCGGATACAGCCGCTAACCGCTGATTTCAATTTATGCGGTGCACGTAAACCTCTGTAGCGTTCCTCGATACGGATGGCGAAGCTGACACTGTCATGCAGTCCAAACCTGCACCAGGTGCTGCCAACGCAACTTTTTACGGTACGCAGGGCTTTTCCATAGGCATGTCCGCTTTCAAAACCTGCAGCAATCAGTTCTTCCCATATCAGGGGAAGATCGCTTAGGTGCGCACCGAACAGATCTATACGCTGTCCGCCTGTTATTTTGGTGTAAAGGCCATATTTTTCTGCGACCTGGCCGATCACCACCAGTTTTTCCGGAGTGATTTCTCCTCCCGGGATCCGTGGTACCACAGAGTAGGTGCCGCCTTTTTGGATGTTGGCTAAAAAGCGGTCGTTACTGTCCTGGGCAGTATCATTTCCTTTTTTGAGGATCATGTCATTCCATAAACTCGCCAAAATTGATGATACCAATGGCTTGCATACCTCGCATCCATCGCCTTCGCCCAGGTTATCCAGTACCTGCTCGTAACTTTTTAGGTCATGTATTTTTATGAGGTCATATAGTTCCTGGCGGCTTAAGTGGAAATGCTCGCAAACGACATTTCTAACATACTTGCCATTTTGTTTCATGGTATGCAGCATCAGGTCTTTTACCATAGGCAGACATCCTCCGCAACCTGTTCCTGCTTTTGTACATTTCTTTATGGCATCAACCGACTCACATCCGTCTTCAGCTACTGCATCGCAGATTGCTCCTTTACTGATGCCTTCACAGCTGCAGATCAGGGCCTCATCAGGAAGTCCTGCCAGTCCTGCATGCTCATTTTGTGCACTGCCGCCTCTCGATCCAAGGATCAGGTCCTCAGGGTTGGGAGGTAATAGTATTTTATTATTTACGGTCTGCAGCAGCATGTTATACGCTTCGGCTTCTCCGATCAATATCCCGCCAAGCAGGTATTTTCCGTCATTGCTGATGTTAATGCGTTTGTAGATCCCTTTATGGCTGTCTTCAAAAAGAATGGTCCTCGCATCCGGTTCAGTTGTAAAGGGATCTCCAAAGCTGGCTACATCTACACCAATCAGTTTCAGTTTGGTGCTCATGTCAAATCCCTTAAAGGTTTTGCGGTCATCGCAGAGTTTAGCAGCCGCAACTTCAGCCATTTCATAACCCGGGGCAATTAAACCATATATATTATGGTCAAACAGCGCGCATTCGCCTATGGCAAAAACCGCAGGATCGCTGGTTTGCATATATTCATTAACGATAATACCACCTCTTGTGCCAACTTCGATGCCGGCCAATTTAGCCAGCTCATCCCTGGGTCTGATCCCCGCAGAGATCACCAGCATGTCTGTTTTTAATTCGCTGCCGTCATTAAATTTCAATGCAGAGATCCGGTCTGTGCCTTCAATGCTGCTTGTTCCTTTATTGGTATAAATGTTCAGGCCCAGTTCTTTAAGTTTGCTTTGCAGCATGCCGCTGCCGGCACTGTCGATTTGTCTTGGCATCAGGCGCGGCGCAAATTCGATCACACTTGTCTCGGCCAGGTTTAAGTCAATAAGGGCTTTCGCTGCTTCAAGTCCCAGTAAGCCACCGCCAAGTACAGCTCCGGTCTTCGCCCCGGCAGCATAGTTTGCAATCATGTCCAGGTCTTCAATGGTACGGTATACAAAAACCCCTTCCTTGTCAATGCCCGGTATATCGGGTACAAAAGGAGCTGAGCCTGTAGCAATGATCAGGTAATCGTAGGCCAGGGTAAGCCCCTTTGAAGAATGGATGGTTTTACCGGCCCTGTCTATTTCCTTTACCGGATCATTTAAATGAAGTGTTATTTCATTTTCCGTGTACCAGTTTTCCGAAGACAGAGAAAGGTCATCTGCAGACTTTCCATTAAAGTATTCACTCAAATGAACCCGGTCATAAGCCCTTCTCGGCTCTTCTCCAAAAACTATCAGGTTAAATTCCTTGGTTTTACTAATTATTTTCTCACAAAACTTGTATCCAACCATTCCGTTTCCAATTACAACTA
>CAMLDJ010000012.1 GCA_946478755.1 uncultured Pedobacter sp.
AAGCGACTTGGATTCCGGCAGATTAAAGGAATACGAGAGGATGATATGGTAATTTTGGTAGACCGGCGTGGGAAAGGCTATAAAACAATTACGGCTTTGCGGGATGCCGATGTCTCGATTGCCACTTTAGAGCGCCTTGCTGATGCTGATGCATTTCGCTCCATTGGCCTTGATAGGAGGAAAGCACTTTGGGAAGTATCTGCATTGCAAGATATGCCTCAGGAAATCTTTAAAGGGCAGCCGTCCGAAAGCTTGTTGGAAGCCCAGGTTGAATTACCGCTGATGAGCCAGGGCGAACACGTTGTTCAGGATTATCATACGGTAGGCCTTTCCTTAAAAGCGCATCCGGTAAGTTTTATCCGTCCACAGCTAGAAATGCTGAGGATTCTGTCAACCCATACGATCAACAATGTTTCGACAAATGGGCAACTGGTAAAAGTTGCCGGACTGGTACTGGTCAGGCAGCGGCCGGGAACTGCAGGTGGCGTGTGCTTTATTACCATTGAGGATGAGACCGGCTTTACCAATCTAGTGGTTTTTGAAAAGTTGTTTGAAACTTACCGTAAAGAAATTCTGCATTCCAGGTTGCTAATGGTTGAAGGGCGCTTGCAGCGCGAAGGATTGGTGGTGCATGTCATAGTAAGCAAATGTTTAGACCTGACTAAAATGCTGGGTAAGCTGGTTCAACGGGAGGCAGATGACCTTCCGGTATTAACTTTATCGAAAGCAGATGAGAAAAATGCACCATATCCTTCGCAGAATAAACGCTCGCAGGTTCGTGAAGAAGTTCCGAAGGATGCTTTCCATGGGGGAAGGAATTTTAAATAGTCAGGGTTTGCGCAACGGGACTATAGTCTAATTTTGATGCCGCCATTAATCACAAAGCCATCCACAGGTGCATAGATATCCCTGAAGATAGGGTTAGTAATACTTCCGGTATAAATGCTGTCGAACCGGGTCTGACGGGTATCAGTAAAGTTTTCGAAGTTAATGAAGATTGAAAAACGCTCCCAAAGTTTTTCAGCCATTAATCCGGCAGTCCAGTAGCTTTTGCTGGTGGCACCGTCATTGAGTTTTTGCCTGCTGAAGTAATAGGCTTCAGCGCCGATCTTCCACTTATCTTCTACTTCATACATTAATACATTGTTTAGGCGATGTTTAGAAACAAGAGGGTAAGTAGTGCTGATACGTCCTGTGTGTTGATTTACGTCGGCATAGGTGTAACCAATAAACAATTTAAAGTCTCCATAGGTAACTTTTGCATTGGTTTCCATCCCCTTTGTGTCCAGATTCCCATTTGGCTGCACATAAGCTAAATTGCCTCCTGTTGATGCTGATAGCAAAATCGGATTGTTGATGCGGGTGTAAAAGAACATATGGTTGATGCTGAACCCTACATTCCCGTCGAAAAGAGAAGTGCGGTAATTCACATCATAATTGGCACCATAAGAACGCTCGGCTTTGGTATTAGCTACATCAACCGGCAGTACATTTCTGAACTGGATACGTTCTGCATCCTCGGTAAATGCGTTGGGTGCTTTGTATCCCAAACCGCCACCCAAACGGGTCGAAAAATGTTTGCTAATCTTCCACAACCCTGAAATTCTTGGCAAGAAGAAAAAACCATATTCATTGTGGTAATCACCACGTATACCTGATTCAATACTGAACTTTTCAGATAAGTTCCAGATATTTTGTGCAAATGCTCCAACAGTGGTGTAATTGTAACTTCTTAGGGCAATTTCGCCATTGTTATCTTCCTTGAAATTGTCTGTTAGCAGGTTTACGCCTACAACCCAATCTGCCTTTTCTCCATTTTTGTTATAATTAGCCTCACTGTAGGTGGAAATCTGCACTCCAGAAAAGAGATAGTTCGGCAAATCAATACTGCGGTCATAATAGCTTACTGAATTACGCAACGTTAACTTTTGGTTTTCGCCTATTTTATGATCTAATTCGATCTGTGAACTGTAGCGTCCGGTTTTGTTTTTTTCAAAATAAGAATGACCTGCGCTGCCATTTCCTTTAACATATTCAAGGTCACCTCCAATCCTTTTTTCAGTGGTCGCATTGATGCCTGCAGATAAGGTGGTAGCTTCGTTAAAATAGAAGAACAATTTCGGGTTCAAGGTAATGCGGTCAAACTTAGGAATTGCCGTCAACCCAATGTCCGATGGATCATATGCGGTACCTTTATTATATGCACCGTAAGCGGTAATGCCGATTTTGTCAAATTTCTGGGCGTAGAATCCACTGGCATCCAGTCCTAATGCCGAAGTTCCGTTTAACAGGAAATTTAGCTGGCGGTCTTCGGTGGGTTTTTTGGAAACAAGGTTTACCAATCCAGCGATTGCACCTCCGCCGTATAATGTTGATGACGAGCCTTTGATCACTTCAACCTGTTGCAAATCCAGCGGTGCGATCTGTAACAAGCCCAAACCGCCGGAGAAACCGGAGTATAATGGAAAGCCGTCCCGGATGATCTGGGTATATTTCCCATCCAGCCCCTGAATGCGGATGGCAGAGTTACCACTGGTAGCGGAAGTCTGTTGTGTTTGTATTCCTGTACTTTCTGCCAGCAGCATACGGATATCGCCAGGCTTCATATTGCCTTTTTCGTCCAGTTCCTCACCTGCGATGACTTCAACACGGGTAGGTATGTTGTCGATGGTGCGGCTGCTGCGTGTAGCAGAAATGGTCACTTCTTCTAATTCCTTATCTTCTTTGGCTGCTTCTAGCAAAACAGTTAGGGCTGCGGTTTCTGCGAGCGGAAAGGTTAAGGTATCGGTTTTGGTTTGGAATCCTACGTAGCTGTATTGAAGGACCTGCCTGCCTGAAGGTACTGTGCTAAGCGTCACCGATCCACTATTGTCTGATGTAGTTCCGAGCGTTGTACCCAGAACCTTCACAATAGCCCCGGGCAGGGCTTGATTTGTTTTTGCGTCTTTGATGATCGCTTTATAAGGATTTTGGGCAAAGGCAGCAGCAGTGAATAATAGCATAGCCAGAAGCACAATCGTTCTTTTCATGATTGGATTTTATAATTAAGATTTCAATAAATGCGTCCAGTACGAACAGTTGTAAAAGTGTATTAAGAAATTTTTGGCGGCTGCCAGAAATCGAAGTGGATGAGGGGCAGTTCAACCGGAACGTAAGTGGTGTTATGTTGCACCGATTTGCACTGTATCGCAAATTTGACTACCTGTCGTGTGGTAAATATAAATCCAACGCAAGTTCCGCATACAGGCCATTATCTTCTATATTACCTCCCGAGTTTGTTTTACCGAATATTTATCCTACAGTTCTGCCTTAATTTTTTCTATCACTTCTGCATATTCCGCATCAGAAAGCGCAACTTTTTGTGGGTTCATTTCAAAAACACCGCCAAAACCATAACCATCTTTATACTTAGGAACAATGTGCATATGTAAATGTGAGATGGTATCGGCATATGCACCATAGTTGATTTTATCAGGATTAAAAGCAGCGGCAATAGCTTTTGCTACTCTTGCCACATCTTTCATAAATGCGTCACGTTGCTCATCGCTCAATTCATGAAACTCAACGCCATGATCTCTATAAACCACATTACAGCGACCTGGATGGGACTGCTCTTTAAATAAAAACAGTTGAGATACTTCTAAATCTCCAATTTTAATCATTAAACGATGCAAGGTTTCATTGTTTTGGCAATACAGGCATTCTGAAATAGGTGTAGGCATAATATTGTTTTGGTGAATAGTTGATTTATTTTTAGCGATCAGCAAATTTAGAAATACCCCCGAGAGTTAGAGCAGCTAAAAAATAATTAGTTCAATTACTTAAAGGTTCAATGCCCTTTCCCTCCTCGAATTCATTTAAAGTGAAATCAGAAAATCTTTATAAGGAGTAATTGTGAATTATAGTTTTTATTAAAAGCATTTATATATCTTTAAACAAGATAAAATAAAACTTGGCTGGCTATAACACACTTTCCGATCAGGACCTGATAAGCTTTTTGAAAGAGGGCTTTGAAGGCTCGTTTGCAGAATTATATAACCGCTATAAAAACCCTTTGTATCTGCATGCTTACCGAATGTTGCAAGATGAAGAAGAAGCTAAAGATGTGGTTCAGGAGATGTTTGCTGCGGTCTGGGCCAAAAGGGAAACTCTTGTTATACCAAGCGCTGTTGATGCTTATTTATACGGTTCTATTCGTAACCGGATTCTAAATTTCATTGCACATCAGAAAGTAATTGCAAAATATACTGATTCCTTGGGCGACTACCTGGAAAATGGCAGTTTCACTACTGATGAAGAAATCAGAGAAAAAGAATTAGTCAAAATCATTGAAAATGAAGTTGCTTTACTTCCTTCAAAAATGCGTGAGGTATTTGAATTAAGCCGCAATCAGGATCTTTCGCATAAACAGATAGCCGAGCAATTAAACATTTCTGACAAGACCGTGAAAAAGCAGATCAATAATGCAATTAAAATTCTTCGCCTTAAAATGAACCTCAGTTTGTTCTTCGGGTTTTTCTTGTAGATCGACCTTTTTGGGTAACCTGCAGGCCATTTTCAAAAAATCATTTTTTTTTCATTTTCATCTACTACCAAGGTAGGACCTTGCTGTCTTACGATTAATAAAGGGGATATAAACTCAGCATTAATATGATTTGTGAATAGAGAATGATGAAAAAGCAACAGGCGGAAAACCTTTTTGAAAAATACAGAAGCGGTACGTTAACTGATCAGGAACGGTTAGATTTGGACGGCTGGTATCTGCACCATGCCAGATCGGCTGAACCGCTTCAAGATGCGGAAGTTTATGAGAAACGAATGAAAGAAATGGATAATGCCTTTCCGTTCTTACCTGTTACCGGTATTCATAAAAAAATTAAACTGTGGCCGCGAATCGTCGCAGCGGCTTCCATATTGATTGCAGTTAGTTTCAGCTTTTACTTCTTTAAATATAAGCTGGTTGAGAAAAATCAGAAAACCGCGGCCTACACCAATGTCGACATTAAGCCCGGTGGTAATAAAGCTTACTTAACCTTAGCAAATGGCAAACGGATTGCGCTAACCGATGCAGTCAATGGTGAGATTGCCACACAATCTGGTATAAAAATCAAAAAAACCGCTGATGGACAAATTGTTTATGAAGTTACTGAAGACCAGGAACGTTCGTCTATGAGCCATGGTCCATCTTACAATAGCATCGAAACGCCGAAGGGGGGACAATACCAGGTGCTTTTGCCTGATGGAACCAAAGTATGGCTCAATGCGGCATCATCTTTAACCTATCCAGCTTCGTTTGCTGCACTCAGAGATCGTAGGGTAAAGTTGATTGGCGAGGCTTACTTTGAGGTTGCTAAAGACAAGAATAAACCATTTTTAGTTGCTACAGAAAAGCAAACTTTGGAAGTTTTGGGAACGCATTTTAATGTTAATTCCTATTCAGATGAAGCGAGTACAAAAACTACTTTACTGGAAGGCGCAGTGAAAATTATCGCCAACAACAGCTCCAAAATCTTAAAGCCTGGTCAGCAAGCTAATGTAGCGGCGAGTATTAGTATTTCAGAAGTAAATGCGGAAGAAGCCATAGCATGGAAAAACGGATACTTCCGTTTCGATGATGAGAAACTGGAAAGCGTGATGAGAAAGATTGCCAGATGGTATGATGTAAAGGTAACCTATCAGGATGAATCCCTTAAAAATGAACTTTTTGCTGCAGTTACAACCCGTTTTGCCAATGTTTCTGGTCTACTGAAAATGCTGGAAGAAACAGGCGATGCGAAATTTAATATTGAGGACGGGAAAATCATAGTTAGTAAAAAAAGGCACTAGTCTAACCAACCATTTTAATCTATAACCCAACTAAATTAATAAACAACCTAACCAAATTTAAACATGAAGAAAAAAGAAAATACCTCTTAACACTAAAACCAATGGGTTTAAAAAAGCAAATCAGGAACACTTGCGATGTCCCTGATTTAGATCTGATTAAACCTCAATGCAATTTGTCGTTCCATTTTAATCTTAAACAGACTAACCAAATGTATAAAAATTTTACTACAAAAATTTGTATGCCCTCTGGCTACATACAAAAAATCCTTCGCATGATGAAGATTACGTTCTTTTTAGTATTTGCCACATTAATGCAGGTGAGCGCTGCAGGATTTGGGCAAAAAATTACCTTTACTCAAAGAGATGCTACCTTAAAACAGGTGTTTAAGGAAATTAATAAACAGACCGGATACAATGTTTTTTGGTCTCCCAAATTGATTAAGAATTCCCAGAAACTGGATGTTAATTTTAAGGAAATGACCCTTGAAAAGGCATTGAGCATTTGCTTAGAAGGTCTTCCCTTAACTTACAGAATAATCGATAAGACGATAATTATTAAGGAAGATGAAAAGTCCTTTCCCCCTAAAGTTATCAATGATATTGATGTGCGCGGTGTGGTGTCGGATAAGCAAGGTAAGCCTATGCCTGGAGTAACGATTAAGCTTAAAGGTGCAGTTGGTGGGGTGGTTACTAGTGCCGATGGTAAGTATGCTATTAAATTACCAAATGGTAGTGGTGTACTGGTATTTAGCTATATCGGATTTATTACCCAGCAAGTGGAAGTTAATAACCGTACAACTATTGATATTGTGTTGGAGGAGGCCAAACAGGCATTAAATGAGATTGTTGTAGTGGGGTATGGATCGCAAAGTAAGGTTAACCTGGCGACTTCATCTTCAGGTGTATCTGCGAAAGAATTACAGAATACAGTAATTACCACTTTCGATCAAGCCCTTCAGGGCAGGGTGTCGGGTGTTCAGGTTACGCAGTCTTCTGGTGAACCGGGTGCCGCGCCTGTGATCAGGATTAGAGGTAATAACTCCCTGAGCGGTGATAATCAGCCATTATATGTAGTAGATGGATTTCCATTATCAACGTATAAAGAGGCCGGGAGTAATGCTTATGGCAGTACCTCTCAAAATGGGCTTTTCGGTATAAACCCTAATGACATCGAAAGCATGGAAATACTAAAAGATGCAGCTGCGACCGCAATTTATGGGTCAAGGGGAGCAAATGGTGTAATTCTGATCAAAACAAAATCCGGTAAAGCTGGTGAAGGTAAACTGGAGTTTATCAATAAGACAACTTTTGGAAATATCATCAATCCTTATAAAATGGCATCGGCCAGGGAATTTGCGCAATTGATTAATGAGGCATTTGTAGTCCTGAACAAGCCGGTTCCTTTTACTGCGGCAGATGTAGCAGGACTAACCAACAGTACCGACTGGTTTAAGGCTATTACGCGCACTAGCTTAACGCAAGATATGTCCCTGAATGTTTCTGGAGGTGCAAATAAAACCAATTATTATGTTTCTGGGAATTATCTGGCCGATAAAGGAAGTGTAGTAGGCTCAAAAAATAGCCGGGCTTCGGTGCGGGCAAATGTTAACAGTGATGTCAACAACTGGTATTCTATAAAAGCTCAACTATCGTTAGTCAGACAAAATACCTCGAGGGCCATCTCGGATTCACGTGCGTTTCCGGCTAACGATGGACCAATACTGGATGCATTGCGGGCGTCGCCAATTGTAGCGGTAGATTACGCCGGCTTTAATGGGCCGGGAATCCCCGGTTTTACTGAGGGTAACTATTTTGCTAATCCATATACTACGCTCCTTGATAAATCGGATAATTTATATAGTGACTACCTGGTGGCTAATTTTGAGAATAACTTCAAACTGGCGCCGGGTTTACAATTTGTATTGAGTGCAGGTAGTAATCAGAGTTTGTCGCGAAGGATTCAATATTTTCCTGCAACTACTGCTCAGGGGTATACACAGAATGGAACAGGAAGTAATTTTACTTCCAATACTTATAGTTACAATGTCAATGCTTATTTGAATTATATAAAAACATTTGACCAGGTCCATGATCTTAATTTAACTGGTGGTGTGGAGTATAACACGGAAGACTTGCGGCTAGTAAATACTTCGTCATCAGGCTTTGATATTCCAGGTTTCGGGATCGATAACATTGGTAGTGCCCGCATTCAGTCGGTTGGCTCTTATAGAGAGGGAAGAACCATTCAGTCTGGCTTTTTCAGAGCTAATTATACTTTTAACCGCAAATACGTATTTAATGGATCGGTTCGTGTAGACGGCGCTTCCCCTTTTGCTGAAGATAAAAAATACGGTGTTTTTCCTGCAGTAGCAGTTGCCTGGAATTTAAATGAGGAGGAGTTCATGAAAGGTCTGGGCTGGCTTACCAATGCCAAAGTCAGAGGATCTTTTGGTGAAACCGGAAGTCAGGCGATAAGCCCATACTCCTCATTAGCGCAATATGGTAATGCATTTTATCAAACAGGAACTGGTAACGGATCGGTAAATACAGTCCTCTTTCCAAATAATTTGCCCAATTCCAGCCTTTCCTGGGAACGGACCAAACAAGTGGATTTGGGGATAGATTTTAGCCTGATCAAAAATATATTCAACATCAGCTTTGACTATTATAATAAAACTACTGAAGGTCTTTTACAGCCAAGGCAGTTGCCGAGTCAGTCAGGTTTCGTATCAGTTACCGACAACTATGGGTCGATCAGAAACAGAGGGGTAGAGCTGACACTTGGGGCAAATATTGTTAACCAAACAGGCTTCAACTGGACATCTAAATTAACCGTATCCCATAACCATAATCTTCTGCTTAACTTAGGTGAGATCACTGCTCCGCAATATGTTAGTTTAGCTGGCAACCTGCAGGGAGGGGTATCGGGGATTTTACAGGCAGGAAAGGAACTCGGATTGTTTTATGGAGAAAGAATCATTGGTCTTGTGCAATCAGGTGATATAGTTGGCGGTGTGCCGAAATATCCATACCCCGGTATCGCAACAGATCAGATAGCCGGTCAATGGAAATTTGATGACATCAATAAAGACGGAAAGATAGATGTAACAAACGACAGGACTGTCCTTGGCAAAGCAACTCCCGATTTTACCTTCGGTTGGAACAATGATATCAGCTACAAAAATTTCGGAGTGAATTTGTTCTTTACCGGTTCATACGGGAATGATGTGTTAAACCTTACCGGTTTTTATTTAAATAATGGTACACCTGATTTCTATGATATCTTTTTTAACCAGACGGAGAATTGGTATAAAAACAGGTGGACACCTACTAACCCCACGAACGATCAAAGGTATCCTGGTATACAAAAGAAAATTCCTTTTACCGACATCAACTCCGCAATGGTGGAGAATGGCAGTTTTGTAAGATTGAAGTCTGCCACGGCTTATTATAATATTTCCAGCAATAAAATAATTAAAAATGCCAGGATATTTGTAACCGGAACAAACTTGTTTACGATAACCAAGTATACCGGATTTGACCCCGAGGTTAGCGCTTATGGACAATCTCTGCTACAACAAGGTATTGACTACGGTTCTTATCCTTCAAACAGAACCTTCACTATCGGATTTTCAACTAATTTTTAACCAGACATCACCTCATATATGAAACGTATAAAAATAGCAATTTTAGCAACAGCAGTTGTTAGTTGTATGGTTTTCAACTCCTCTTGTAAGAAGAATCTCGAAGAATTACCTTACTCTTCTTTGTCTAGTTTAGATGTATTTAACAACGAGGATGGGTTGAAAAAGGCGACTTTGGGAATCTATCGTACTTATGTAGAGAATTGGACGAATACATGGAATAGGTTTGGTGCTTCAGAAACAGGGCATAAATATGCTACTATGGGACAATTTGGTGATTATTTTAATTCTCATAACCAATTTGCCACTACGTCATCAAATAATACTGGCTTGCAACTCGCTACCATATGGACTGAGGATTATAAAATGATTGCAAGAGCAAACACTGTAATCGCTAATGCATTGGTTGCTGTACCAGACGCTACAATAGCAGATAAATACATTGCCGAGGCAAGGTTCCTGCGTGGCTATATGTACTTTGACCTGGCAAGAAATTTTGGAGGGGTACCTATTGTTGATCAACAGATCACCTCACTTTCTCAAACAGATCTTATCTATGGTAAAAGAGCAACCTTACAGGAAACCTACGATTTTTTAATCGCTGATATGCTTTTTGCTGCAAGCAACCTTCCTGATAAATGGACTGGGGCAGATGCGGGGAGAATAAGCGCGGGTACCTCAAAGGCGATGTTGGGTAAAATTTATTTAACCATGGCCGGAAAGCCGCTTAACAATACTGCTTATTATCAAAAGGCGGTTGATATACTAACTGAGGTTGTCGGTACTGCTGAAGAAGCAAAATATGGTTTTGGCCTGCAACCTAAATTTACTGATGTCTTTTCTTCTAGTAACAAGAAAAACTCGGAGGTGGTATTTGCGTTTGGTAACTTTTATAGCTCCATTAATCAAAATGCCAGTATATGGCCGTTTTTTCTTGGTGGTCTTGGTCTGGTTAACAACTCTGAGCAAAGCCAGGCAGGTGTTACCTACAAATATTATCAGTTATTTGAGCCTACCGATGACAGAAGAGATTTTACCTGTGTTATACAGTATAAAGCTGCTGATAATGCAGGTCAGGCGCTAAAGGGGGACGATATTGTGTATGATCCTGCGAAATTGAAATATATCATCCAAAGAACTGGTGCTGTATTTGGTAATGGAACCATTAACCAGGGGATCGTTTATGGGAAGTTTGACCGTACCCCTCGGCCTGAGGGAAGCGTACCATGGGCATATCCTATCGATATGATACAACTCCGTTTTTCTGATGTTTTATTATGCCTTGCCGAAGCGTTGAATGAAACCGGTAAACCTGGAGAGGCGCTAACGCATTTAAACAGGGTGAGAACAAGGTCGCATGCGGCTGCTTATCTTAATGCAGATGACATGGTAAATAAAATAAGACTTGAACGCAGACTTGAACTGACAGGAGAGTTCAACACAGTTTATGACATCAGAAGATGGGGAACCTTGCAAGAGGAGATAGCTGCAGAAGTTCCAAGCCAGGTGATTGGAGGAGTAGTAGGAACATATAACTCCAGGCTGGAGTTATATCCTATACCTCAAGCTGAACTTGGTAAAAATACAAATTTGGTGCAAAATCCCGGTTACAATTAACTAATAATCAATAACCTGGGTAACTTAGCATCTTTATTGATCTGCAGGTTATACCAGGTTATTGTTAAATTTTAATCTATGAACGTTCTGTGTCAAGTAGTTAAAGGAGTACGCTTATCATTAGTCCCTATATTTTTAGGCTTGGCTGTTTGTAATGCTCAACAGCTTCCAAACTCCTCGCAAAGACTAAAGGCTATTGAAACAGGTTTTATTAAGATTCCTGATTCCATACAAACAAGTATTTACTGGTATTGGATTTCTGATAATATATCTAAAGAGGGGGTTGTGAAAGATCTGGAAGCCATGAAGAAAGTGGGGATTAATCGGGCATTCATTGGTAATATTGGTCTGGAGGAGGTGCCTTATGGAAAGGTGAAGATTTTGTCTGATGAATGGTGGGATATTCTACACACAGCACTAAAAACAGCTACCAGGCTAAATATCGAAATAGGTATATTTAACAGCCCGGGGTGGAGCCAATCCGGAGGGCCATGGGTTAAACCACAGCAGGCAATGCGTTATCTTACCTCCTCGCAGGTGATGGTTAAAGGACCATTGGCATTCAATGAAAAATTGGTGAAACCACAAGTAAACTTTCAGGATGTAAAAGTTATCGCCTATCCGGTGCCTGCCGATTATATAAGAGACATCAGCGCTTTAAGACCAAAATTAACATCACTGCCCGCTAATGATTCGCTTAATAACTTGATCGATAACATTCCAGTAACAAGTATCTATTTAGAGAAGGACAGTCAGTTTTCATTGGATATAAGTACTCAGAAGCCCTATACCGTACGCAGCTTGACGGTAAATACCACAAAAATGCCGGTTTATCTGGAAGGGAATATCCAATCAAAAGTAAATAACACGTATGTTATCCTTAAGCATTTCTCCATAGACCGCAGCAATCCGGCCTTAAATACTGGTTTTACCCCTTACGGGCCAGCAACTATTTCTATACCGGCAAGTACAGCTAAAGATTTCCGGGTCGTGTTTACAAAGGTGACCGCTAATTCGGGATTAGCTGAAGTAAAGCTGTCAGCAGTCCCGGTTGTTGAGAATTTCCTGGAAAAATCGCTGGCGAAAATGTGGCCGACGCCTCAGCCTAATTGGGCGGCCTACCAATGGGCGCCCCAACAAAATGGAAGGTCACAATATAGCATTGACCCTCATAAAGTGGTTGACCTATCAAAGTTCATGACAGCAGATGGTACGCTAAACTGGAAGATACCCACCGGAACCTGGATCATTGAACGCACCGGCATGATACCTACCAACGTTACGAATGCCCCTGCATCACCAGAAGGCCGTGGCCTGGAGGTAGATAAGATGAGCAAGGAACATGTTGCCGATCATTTTAAGGCCTTCCTGGGGCAGATCATTAAACGCATTCCAGCCGAAGACCGCAAAACCTGGAAGGTAGTTGTTCAGGACAGTTACGAAACTGGCAGCCAAAATTGGACAGACAATTTAATCAATGAATTTCAGCAGACTTATAAATATAACCCAACCCCTTATATGCCGGTATTACAGGGTAGGGTAGTGGGAAGTGAGGATATTTCTGATCGTTTTCTTTGGGATCTGCGGAGGTTGGTAGCAGATGACGTTTCTTATAAATATGTAGGTGGTCTGCAAGACATCAGTCATCAATTTGGTTTAACCACCTGGCTCGAAAACTACGGGCACTGGGGTTTTCCGGGCGAGTTTCTGCAGTATGGTGGCCAGTCTGATGAAATAGCCGGCGAATTTTGGAGCGAAGGAGATCTTGGCGACATTGAAAACCGGGCAGCCTCATCGTCGGCCCATATATATGGAAAGACCAAAGTATCGGCGGAATCTTTTACTGCTGCCGGCAGTCCCTTTTCGCGTTATCCGGCAATGTTTAAAAAGCGCGGCGACAAGTTTTTTACGGAAGGCATAAACAATACGCTGCTGCATGTTTATGTTCATCAACCGGATGAGCATACGCTGCCTGGTTTAACAGCCTGGTTCGGTGTGGAATTTAACAGGCTGAACACCTGGTTTTTTGATATGGATGGATTGCTGCAATATGTCAAACGCAGCAATATGATGCTGCAGCAGGGCCAATATGTTGCCGATGTGGCTTACTTTATCGGTGAAGATGCACCAAAGATGACAGGTGTAACAGACCCGAGTATGCCGCAGGGGTACTCATTTGATTACATTAACGGCGAAGTTATCAGGGAAAAACTTACAGTGAAAGATGGAAAGATAAGCCTGCCCAATGGGATCAGTTATCGCATTTTGGTTCTTCCAAAATTAAAAACCATGCGTCCCGAGCTGTTAGCTAAGATCAAGGATCTGGTACAAGAGGGTGCAGTAATTTTAGGGCCAAGGCCGAGCAGGTCACCAAGTTTACAGGCTTATCCTACCTCAGATAAACGAGTACAGGATATGGCAGCCGAGCTTTGGGGTAAAATTGATGGTGCTGTAACAAAAGTTAACCATTATGGAAAGGGCCTGGTGATAAGTGGCATGGGATTGCAGGAAGCTTTAAATACCATTAAAGTGTTACCTGATTTAAAAATCACTCAAAGCGATTCAGTTCTTTTTATACACAGAGCACTGGACGATAGCGATGTTTATTTTTTATCAAACCAGAAAAATAGTATTGTTGCGATCGCTAGCGAATTCCGCATCAGCGGTAAAAAGCCTGAATTGTGGGATGCTGTAAACGGTACGATGCGCGACCTGCCATCTTATCAGCAAACGGCCTCAACAACATTGGTTCCTATGCGGCTTGCTCCTTACGAGAGTGCATTTGTGATATTCAGAAAACCGGCAACAACCGGCGACAACAAAAGGACAAATTATCCTTTACCCGAAAAAGTTATTCAGCTCGACAAACCATGGATGGTAAGTTTTGATAAAAATATGCGCGGTCCTGTACAGCCGGTAAAATTCGAAACATTGTCTGATTGGTCTAAAAACTCAAATGACAGCATTAAATACTACTCGGGTACAGCCTACTATTATAACACATTTGAAGTCGATAAGCCGGTTAAGGGTGCAAATTATATCGTTGATCTGGGCTTAGTCAAGGCTATAGCTAAGGTAGTTGTTAATGGCATACAAATGGGGGGTGCATGGACTCCACCCTATAATGTTGACATTACAAAAGCATTGAAACCGGGCGAAAATAAGCTTGAAATTAAAGTAGTGAATACCTGGGTTAACCGACTCCTGGGAGATGGTATGTTACCTGCGGATCAACGGAAAACAACTGTGCTTTACGGCCCGGATCCGAAAAATGGATTGGAATCATCTGGATTGCTGGGGCCGGTTAGAATTAACATAATTAGATATTAACTTGGCGAAATCATTCTAATGAACGACAGCAGGCTCTTTTCTTAAAATTATACGAATCAAAATGCGATATATTTATTTTAAAAAGGTATTAATTTGCGCTCTAACCGTTTTCCTCTCGTTTAGTGCAAAAAGTCAGGAACTAAAGATTGTATATTTCGGTTCCTCTGTTCCATATGGGCAAGGCGCCTCTAACCATAAAGGTTATACCAGCTTATTTTCAGATATCCTCAAAAAAAGGGTTTCCGCAGACGGTAGGGTATGGAAAACGGTTAACATAAGTATACCGGGAGACAATACAATAAAGGTATTGAACAGGTATGAAACAGACCTCCTTTCTCAAAATGGCAAATATGTCATTTTTGCTTTGGCCCTGGGTAACGAAGGTATTCACGAACAAGGGCAACCGATGTTTGATCAGTTTGAAACAAACCTCAAGACCTTGATCAATAAAGCAAAGTCCGATGCTTATATTCCAGTCATTACCAATAGTTACGCCCGAAACGACTACAATGAAAAGGATTACCGTTTCATAAAAAAGATGAATTTATTAATCCAGACATGGGATGTTCCAAGTATTAACTTACTTGGCGCAATAGACGACCTTTCCGGTCATTGGGTGGATGGATTTTGGGCTGACGGGGCACATCCCAACGATGCAGGGCATACTGAAATGTCTTATACCATCGTTCCTTCTTTGTTTGATGCCCTCGAAAGCAATAAACCCATACCTAAAAGCATAAAGGGATCTTATATCAGGCTATCTAAAACCAGATCAAAAAGTAAATCGATCGTATTTAGTCCTGAGCATATTGTGCATCCATTTACAACCGCTATCAGTTTTAAGACGGGCGATTCTGGGGCTTTATTACAAATTGACAATGTAACAGGAAGAGGAACAGTAGCGATTAATAACGATGGGCGGCTTGTTTATTCGTCGGCCAGATCTGGCATGATCACCGGAACGGCTAAAGTTAATGACAATAAATGGCACAAAGTTATCGTCACGCATTATTATGCTAAAAATGTAACCCTGCTTTATTGCGACAGTACTTTACAAGGCACCGTAAGGGAAAGGCTTGTCGCCACTGGCTTTAAGATCGGGGGGGCAGATATTCCCAAAAAACTGGCCTATAAAAATTGGTTATTCTATAGGTCGGCTATGAACCTGGACGAAGTGAGGTACCTTGCAAAAGATTCCTTACTAAAATCGAGTCTGGAATTATATGCGCCACTGGATGGAAGGAAGGCAAGTGTTTCCGATCCTTTAGTTAACCTCGCACAAAGCATGAATACCATCAAAGAAATCACCAGCACTACAAACCTATAATCGCGCAAAACAAAAAAATATGCAGCTGCAAAATTTACCTTTTATCCTGTTTATGCTATTAAGTTATACTTCGTTTGCTCAATCATTATTGCCACCTGTTTTTGATGCCAATCGTGCTAAAACAACTGGTACAACGAAGGTTATTCAGCGCTACCTTTCACCCCTCAGAGTCCTTTGGAAAACAGCGGGTGCAGATAGCAATATTATCAATGAGCTAAACCTTTTAAAGCCGGGTAATGGGCAGGCAGATCTTGTAAATAAGCAGGTAACTGTATTAAAAAGCAGTAAGGGGATTAAACCCGGTTTGCTTCTTGATTTTGGGAAAGAGCTGCAAGGAGGCCTGCAAATCGTAACCGGTATGCACAAGAGTGGCAAGCCCGTAAAATTGCGGATAAGGTTTGGCGAATCGGCAAGTGAGGCTATGAGTGATATCGAACCCGTAAAAAATGCAACGAATGATCATGCAATCAGGGATATGATTGTCCTGGTTCCCTGGCTAGGTATATTTGAAGTAGGAAATACAGGTTACCGTTTTGTTCGTATTGATCTTGTTGACGATGGTAGTGAAGTACATTTAAAAGAGGTGCGGGCCGTCTTTAAATTTCGCGATATACCTTATTTGGGATCGTTCAATTCAAGCGATACACTACTCAACAAAATTTGGCTGACGGGAGCTTATACTGTTCATTTAAATATGCAGGAATACCTGTGGGATGGTATAAAACGGGACAGATTGGTGTGGGTAGGCGATATGCATCCTGAAATCTCCACCATAGCCAGTGTTTTTGGATATAATGAAGTAGTCCCTAAAAGTTTAGATCTTTCCCGGGAACTTCATCCATTGCCAGCATACATGAATGGGATGATTACTTACTCGATGTGGTGGGTAATTATGCATCGCGACTGGTATATGCATAATGGCAACCTGAACTATCTTAAGGAACAAAAGGTATACCTCATTAAGCTACTAAATCACTATATGAGCAAAATTGATGAGCATAATAAAGAAAACCTCTATGATGGTACCCGTTTTCTTGACTGGCCGTCGAGCGAAAATAAAGAAGGTATTGATGCTGGTATGCATGCCCTGTTAGCGCTCACGCTAGAGGCGGGGTCAGATCTCTGCAAGGTGCTCAATGATCAGGCTACTGCTAAGAAATGCGATCAGGCGGTTGCCAGATTAAAAAAATATAAACCGGAGATCAATGGCTCAAAACAGGCCGCATCCCTGCTGGCTTTATCTGGCCTTATGTCAGCCGAAAAGGCAAACAATGAAGTTATCGGGGTTGGAGGTGTAAAAGGCTTTTCAACTTTTTATGGCTATTATATGCTTCAGGCGAAGGCAATGGCGGGCGATTATCAGGGTTCTATTGATGCCATAAGGACATACTGGGGCGCTATGCTTAAGCTTGGAGCCACCACCTTTTGGGAAGACTTTAATATCGACTGGTTGCCCAATGCGTCGCGTATCGATGAGTTGGTGCCCGCAGGGAAGAAAGATATTCACGGCGACTATGGCGCTTATTGTTATACCGGCTTCCGTCACAGCTTATGTCATGGCTGGGCTTCAGGGCCAACCCCATGGCTAACAGAGCATGTTTTGGGGATCAAAGTTGTTGAGCCCGGATGTAAAACAATAAAAATTCAACCACACCTCGGCGACCTGAAGTTTGCTGAAGGCAGTTTTCCAACTCCCTTCGGACTGGTAAAAGTGAAACATACCATGCAGGCAAACGGGAAAATTAAATCTGATGTATCAGCACCGAAGGAAGTTAAGGTTATATTGAGTGATTAAGGACATCGTCATGAAAGGCCCAAGTCGAATGTGTTATAATTACGGGATCACCGGTAACTTTTTCTGTAGGCATTTCTATCGTTGGTCGATGGAACCTGGTAAACAGACGGGGAAACCTATATGGTGAAAAAGCTAACACCTACAGAACTGATCCTTGAGGACAGGGGTTCTGATTCTGTGTACGAAATCAAGTTGAGCAGGTAAAGGACAGGGAGCGATTGTGCCCAGTTATTCGCTTTAGATGAGCCCCTGTAAAACGCTGGTCTTAATCAATTGTGCGGTATTTTTACAGTCAGATTTTGCCAGGATATTCTTACGGTGCTTTTTTACAGTCTGTTCGCTGATGAAGAGCTTTTCGCCAGTTTCAACGCTGCTCAATCCCTCGGCTATACACTTGATGATATCTATTTCCCGCTTGGAGAAGCGGGCTACATTTGCTGGTTGGTCGTCTACACCCAGATTCATAAAGGAAGGTTCGCCATTGATGCCGATCAGAGAAAATTTATACGTATTAAAATTGGTCAGGTGATCAATACGTGTATGGATATTAAGCGATTTTCCAAATCTCCCCGAAGGATCCAGACTAAGCATGATGGCCTGGTGGTTAAATAACGCATATTCACCATTTTTTAACCTTCCTTTAAGACAGTAATTTACCTTGTATTTTAAAAGCTTTTCGGGACCGACGTTTTTGTAGAAAAAATCAGAAACCGCTGCTTCTGCTTTAACTATAAAATCTGTTTCATCGGGATGCCCAATGCTCAGAATATCATTAAATGTTACCGTTTCGTGATCAAAACCATGGATCTCATTAATGGACGCACTTACATTGGAAATCGACATGTCATGAAAGTCAATAATGTAATAATAGAAAGGCCCCGTACTAATGATGGAATTGGTTAAATCATCAAAGCTGATTTTTGGAAATGATGTATTTTCGAGAGCCCTGTTATTCTGCCAAACGTTGTGGAGTTTTTGTATTTCAATGTTCATGTAGGATGTCGGTTTAATTTAGATGAAGCCAATATACAGTTAAACACAATAAATCCATTCAAATACCACTAAATAGGTGTGCAACGCCTGGCAAGGGTATGTGTCTGGCGGAGGATGGAAAGACCTTTGTTCATCTGTCTCATTTTAAAACTTTCATCCTCAGTAACCTACGAGTCAGCCGATGCTAAAACCTTTATCTTAGGAAACTGTTTAAGAGAGAGATCGAAGAAACATTATGGAAAAAGAACTAAACAATGCCCATCCGGAAGAAATAGAGAAAACCGAGGGAGCAAGTGCTGAATTTGAAGCGCTTGTAGAAAAGGTAAACGTGGATCAGGCGGCCATCGATGAGGCGCGTGAAGCTGTCGGAGATGATGAAGAGAAGATTCGCGAGTATCTGATCAACAATCGTGGTCTTTAAACCGGCTGTCATGGTGGTTCGTAATCGTAACACCAATCCCACCACCTATGCTGCACAAGAAGAAGATTGAAGATTTATTGAGCATTCATCAGATTTATCATGAACCTGGCATCTGGGAATATTTGCGTGCACGGGAAATCCGGGAAAGGTATCCTGATGCCGAACTGATTGAAGTAGAGGTGCACAACCAGATCCCTGAGCTGTTTGGCTTTGAAGGCTCCCTGGAAAATTGGCTGTGGAATAAGAGGAACGTATTAATTTTGGGCGTAAAGAAAAGTCTGAGCGCCAGGGTGAACACGAGAAGTTCACATTGGGTTGCACCATCTCAGTCCAATGGATGCACCATGTCATGTTCCTACTGCTACGTTCCCCGAAGGAAAGGCTATGCCAATCCCATCACTATTTTCGTGAACATTGAGCAAATTATTGGCTATTTGACACGTCATGCTGCAAGGCAGGGTCCTAAGGTCATGCCCGATCTGATAGACCCGGAATATTGGGTGTATGAAATTGGGGAGAATGGAGACTGCAGCGTGGATGCAGCGATTTGCGATAACGTAAAAGATCTAATAAGGCTATATGCTTCATTACCTAATGCTAAACTTACGTTTGCCACCAAGTTTGTAAACCCTGCCATACTGGAGTATGATCCCAGGAGAAAAACAAGAATCCGCTTCAGTTTGATGCCACATGGGATCTCCAAACTTGTCGACGTGAGAACAACACCAATCTCGGACAGAATTGCCGTTATGAATGAATTCAGACGGGCGGGATATGAAGTGAATGTGAGCTTTGCGCCGGTCGTTTATTACCCGGGTTGGCTGGACGACTGGCGTAGCTTGTTCCTGGAGCTGAATGATGTACTGGATGAGCAGACAAAGGGACAGCTTTCAACAGAAATTATATTCCTGACACATAACGAGCCCTTGCATGAAGTCAATCTCCTGTGGCACCCGAAAGCTGAAGAGGTCTTGTGGACCCCAGAAGTGCAGCAAGTGAAATACAGTGAGAGCGGACAGCGGAATGTTCGCTATAAAAATAACCTGAAAAGGGAAATTGTGAACGATCTCGTAGGGCTTTGTACAGAGCTGATCCCATATTGTAAGATCCGGTACGCATTTTAGCTGGCATCTTTAAAAGACTTGTCAGCTTAAGCTAAGAAATGACGGAACAAACGGATAAACGGTGTAGCTTCAGTCGTATCTGGCCGGGAGAAAATGTAAACTTTAACTTTTTTTATTTGTTGAACACTTTACCGAAACTTACATAGAAAGCGAAGGAAAAAAAGGTGAATAAACAAGGTGAATCTAACGGGAAAATTAACAGATGAACGAAGAAAATAAACAAAGTGGTTCCCTGTTCTCCGGACAGGAGCCACATCAGAAAGAAGATATGGATCAGGCTTCAAGGGCCAGTGAGGCATCATTTAGCCTGGAAACAGAAAAGGGACTTACTCCCGATGCTGAGGAGTATAATCAGGGGGAAGAGTCGGGAAATGTAAGGCAGGTGAAGCGGGAGGATGATGCCGACGCTGATCGTATGCCCGGCGAGGGTATAGTGAATATCGATGACGCTGAGGACGACCCCGACTTGGATGCAGGTGAGTATGACGTGGACAGCGAAGACCTGAAAGGCCTGGAGCCTACGGATGATGATGACTCCTTATAACCTAATTTTTTACTTGAATGGAAACACAAGCAGAACAGATCCGGGAACAGCAAAAGCTGTCCTGGAATAAATTTTCCCCCGGATGGAGAAAATGGGATGAGTTTACGATGAATTTTCTAAAGCCTATGGGTGATGCGATTATCGCGAATCTTCAGCTGAAGGATAAAGATCGGGTGTTGGATGTTGCAACGGGAACCGGTGAGCCCGGACTTACCATTGCTAAGTTAATACCAAACGGGAAGGTGACGGGAATTGATCTTGCAGAGGACATGCTGGCTATTGCTGCTGAGCACGCCAGATCAATGGGACTAAGTAATTATGAGACGCTAAATGTTGATGTTTGCCAATTGATTTTTGAAGACAATACGTTTGATGCCATTAGCTGCCGGATGGGATTTATGTTTTTTCCAGATATGCGCTTGGCTGCGAGCCAGATGTACAGGGTCTTGAAACCGGGTGGAAGACTTTCGACAGCTGTTTGGGATGGCCCACAGCATAATAATTGGATTACCACAATTATGAGCGTTATTCAAAAACATATTGTCACTCCTCCGCCTGAACCTGGTGCTCCAGGCATGTTCCGCTGTGGCGAGCCGGATTTAATACCAAACCTGCTTAAAGAAGTTGGTTTCAGGGACATTGTAACTCAACAGATTAGTGATAAGGTTGATTATCTGAGTTTTGACCGTTATTGGGAGATTATGCTGGATATCGGTGCACCGATTGTTGCTGCGCTGAGTGGCGCTGATGAAAGTACTATAGCAAAGATTAAGGCTGAGGTATCCGAGTTATTTGAATCCAAAAATGAAGGAGGAGTGTCTGCACTGGAATATGCAGCGTCGGTAATTACAGCAGTGAAGTAGATCATGTTAAATAAAGTCCTGATGCCCGACAGCATTTAATGCGAAAATTATTACAGAAAGTATTTTCTTCTTTGGTGATCCGACTGGCAAACAAGTACGGTAGCAGGCCGGACGGCTTAAGGATTCATGATGCGCTAACGGCACTCTATGAGGATATCAGAAAACGACCAGGTAAGCGGGGCCAGCTCATCGACCTCAGCAGTCAGCACCGCATCATCATTTTTTCGGATCAGCACAAAGGCGACCGGAGCCTTCGAGATGATTTTGCCCTATCAGAGCAGAATTATTTAGCGGCGCTTGACTATTACGATGCAAAGGAATATTTATACTGTAATTTAGGTGACAGCGAGGAGCTTTGGGAAAATATGGTGCTGGATGTGATCAAACACAATAAAGCAACTTTTGAAGCTGAGAAGCGGTTTCTACGCCGGAATGCATATATAAAGCTCTTTGGAAACCATGATCTGTATTGGGACAATGACCCGCGGGCAAGCTTCATGCTCCAAAAGATATTTGGACAAAAGATTAAAGTTTATGAGGGGATTGTTTTCAATCTTCTAATCAACAAACAGCCTTTGAGTCTGTTTATGACACACGGACACCAGGGCGATCTGCAAAGTGACGGAAACTGGTTCAGCAAATGGTTTGTATCTACCATATGGGGGCCACTACAGTCTTATTTACGGATCAATCCAAACACGCCGGCTTATGACAACCAGCTAAAATCCGAACACAATCAATTCATGTATAACTGGACGGCGAAACATTTAAATCTTGCACTAATTACCGGCCATACACACCAGCCGGTATTTAATTCGCTTACCCATCTGGAAAGAACCTATATCAGGCTCGACGAGGCAAAAAAGAGGGGAGATCAGGCTACTGTTCAAAAATTGGAAGCAGAACTGCTGACGGGAAACGTCAGCGGTGCAACGTCACCAAGACTGGAGCATTCAAAAAACACCTATTTCAATACCGGATGCTGTTGTTTTAGTGATGGTGACATTACTGGCATCGAACTGGAAGATGGGAAAATCAGGCTCATTGAATGGAAAAAAGATAGTCATAACATTCCACAAAGAATCATTCTGGAAGAAACTGCGATTGAAAATCTGCTTGGATAAGGGAAAAAGTCACTGCAGTGATGCCGCGGCTTTGCTATAGTTTTTCTGTCTTTGCCAGAAAGTTGTCCACCGCCTCTTTAATATCAATATCCATCCGGTCAGCCAATACAATCAGCCACCAGATACTTTCGCCCAGTTTGTGTTCCAATTCGGTTTCCGTACCGGCTTTCGGCCAGCGCTGCTGCTGCGACATGGTATGACGGCCCACCAGAGCATCGGTTAAAAATGCCAATGCATCTTCTTCTATAGTCCATTGGCTGCCATGGTGCAAAAGCTCAAGTTTGTGATATTTTTTTCTAAGCGCTAAAGAGCGTTGTATGATATTGTCAAAATTATTGTTGTCCATTTTTTTTTGGATGTTTAAATTGATATCAGCGTGTATTGCTGGTTGAAAGGATTTGATATTCCAATTGTTGTTTAATTGAATGAGGCCCTGAACTCCAGGGGCGTGACATTTGTTTTTCTTTTGAATATTTTACTGAACGACTGTGGGTGCTCAAAACCTAGTTGGTAGGCTATTTCTGCTACTGTCAAATGGGATGTTGACAGGAACTCCTTTGCTTTTTCAATCAGCTTTTCATGTATGTGTTGTTGGGCATTTTGGCCAGTAAGTGAGCGGAGCATATCGCTTAAATACCTTGGCGAAACATGTAAGTGCTGCGCCAGGTATTCCACAGTAAGCAATCCCTTAGCCAATGGTTCTTCTTTGTCAAAATAGCCACTTAGTACAGCTTCCAGTTGCCTCAGTAAATCATTGTTTACCCCTTTGCGGGTAATGAACTGCCTTTTATAAAAGCGGTTGCTATAATTCAGCAGGACCTCAATATAAGAGATCATCAGGTCCTGACTGAAATCATCAATAGTCCCGTTTAACTCCTGCCGAATGTTGTCCAGGACGCCTAGAATAGTAATCTTTTCTTTATCGGACAGATGCAATGCTTCATTGGCCTGGTAGCCGAAAAATCCGTAGGACTTTATGTTTTTACCCAAGGGGTAATTCCTAATAAAATCTGGGTGGATAAGCAATGAAAAACCTTCATATTCTTTGTCGTCACCAATAATTGAGATCAATTGATTAGGCGCAGTAAATACCATACCACCTTCGTCAAAATCATAATAGCCCTGCCCGTAGCCAATCACTCCCTTCAATGTTTTCTTAAAGGAGATTTTATAGAAATTGAATAGAAAGGATCTTTTGAATTGCATTTCATCCACCACCATTGTGGTGTTATCTACAAGACTGATCAGCGGATGCAAAGGTTTAGGTAAACCCAGCATCCCATGCAGCTCCGAAACTGAATCTATTCTCAAAGGGCTGATAATGTCTTTCTTCATTTTACTAAGGTACTAAATCTCCAAAGACCATATTGTTCATCTCCTTTACTGCTGCCTCAGCACCAATTTTCAGACGTCTGGCATATAACTGGTTGGCAAACTCTCCTGCAACATAGCGCAATTGTTTTTTACCATCCGTAGCGGCTTCGTACACCACCTCAGCAATCCATTCCGCCGGTTCAAAATTAGCAGGATCCATCAGGTCAAATAATTTTTCCAACCCTTCTTCGTAGGCAGGGTGCCGGGCAACATCCAATGATTCTCCTGCAAAATTAGTTTTTATGCCCCCTGGTGCGATGGTTTTGATACCAATGTGATGAAGACCCAATTCAAATGACATGCTTTCGCTCCAACCTTCCAGCGCCCATTTTGTTGCATGATATATGGAATCCAGAGGAAAAGTGAGCAGACCCCCAATAGAAGTTGTGGTAACGAATAATCCGTTTTTCTTTTTCCTGAAATAAGGGATGAAAGCCTGGGTGACCCGGATAACACCTAACAAATTGGTATCGAGTTGTTTCACCAGCTGCTCATCGGAAAGCGCTTCCAGCGCACCGACTAATCCATAGCCAGCATTGTTTAACACGACATCGATATCACGTAATCCGATGGCTTCTTTTATCGTATTTTGAATTTGTTCTACATTGGTAACATCCAGCGGAAGGAGCGTTACATTTGGCAATGTAATCAACTCGGTTTCAGCAGCCGGGTTGCGCATCGTGGCGATCACGTTCCAGCCTTTGCTTTGAAATAATCTGGCAGTCGCTTTGCCTAAGCCTGAGGACGCCCCTGTGATGAAAATTGTCTTTTGCATTTTATTGTTATTTAACAGTACAATGCAAAAGTCCGAAGAAGTGATCTGCCAGATGTGGCCATATTGCGGTTTATAGTAGCCAAAATGACGAGTCGTATCAGCAGGTAAAAAATTGGACTATTTACTTTATACAAATTGGATTCATTGAGCGGTTTAATTGTTCAGTAACTTTGTAACCACAATCAATTAACCAATGGGAAGTATACAGGTTAAGAAAGCAACTATTGAGCATGTACATATCGTACAACGCATCGGCAGAGAAACCTTCTCTGAGACATTTGCAGATAGCAATAGTGCAGCTGATATGAATAGGTATCTCGAGGATAGTTTCAACGAACATCAGGTGAGGACTGAGTTAAGTAATCCGGATTCATTGTTTTTTATTGCCTGGGATGATGAAGATCCAGTGGGCTACCTGAAACTAAATTCTGGGGGGGCACAAACGGAAAAGCAAGATCATTCTGCGTTGGAAATTGAGCGGATCTATGTAAAAAGCAGCCATCATGGTAAAACAGTTGGCCAGCTTCTTTATGAAAAAGCTATAAAAATAGCGAAACAGCAACGCACTTCCTACATTTGGTTGGGCGTATGGGAAAAAAATCCACGCGCGATAAGATTTTACGAAAAAAATGGATTTACTGCCTTTGATAAGCATATCTTCAAAGTGGGCGATGATGAACAGATGGACATCATGATGAAAAAAGAATTGCCATAGTGAATACCATCATGACAATCATTTGCTTAACAAAATATTAATATACATATTTAAATGGCATTAGCTACTTTTGTTTTAACATTAATTAAATAAAGCACTTCTTAGCGCGTCAGCTGCCTGCTGTATAGAAGTTTGAATGGAATGAATGTGAGACAAAGGGTTTAGCAGACCATAATCGTGGATAAATCCTTTATATTCAGTTATAGTAGTTGGAACTCCTGCCTCATCCAGTTTTCTTGCGTAGGCCAGTCCTTCATCGTGCAGAATGTCATTTTCGGCGATCTGAATATAGGCTGTAGGCAATCCTTGCAGTTCAGTCAGAGCGGCCTGAAGGGGTGAAGCATATTTGTTTTTACGGTCATTCAAATCCGGGAGATAATTGCCCCACATCCATTTCATTAATGGTGTGGTCAAAAATCTTTCCTGCGCAAACTTTTGATAAGAATCACGGCTAAAATCAGCGTCCGTAACCGGCCATAATAATACCTGTTGAAGTAATTTCGGTCCTTTTTTATCTTTGGCCATTAAAGCAACTACTGCAGCCATATTTCCACCAACACTATTTCCCGCAACAGCTATTCTGGTTCCGTCCACACCAATATCCTTTCCATTTTCGACAACCCATTTGGTCGCAGCATAGGCCTGATTAATGGCAACCGGGAATTGCGCTTCCGGTGAAGGGGTATAGTCCGGGAAAACAGCCACAGCTCCACTATTTACAACCAAATCTGTTACTAATCTTTTGTGAGTGGGGTAGTCGCCCAATACCCAGCCACCGCCATGGAAAAACATAAATACCGGCAGTTCTCTTTTGCTCCTTTGGGCTTTACAATATGGAGGTGGATAGTTTGTCCATCCTGGCTAATTGTTTTCTCAGATTCTTCGATGTTAGAATAATCATAGTCAACTGATTTTTGTGCGTTGACCAAAACTAATCTGGCTTCTTTAGGTTCCATTTGTTCTAGTGGAGTTCCATCACCACTGTTCAATGCTTTCAAAAATGCCCGGATTTCTTTGGAAATATTAGGATCCTGAGCTGCTGGTGTGCCAATGTGTTGTGTCATAGTGTTAAATTTAAAGTAAATGTTCTGATCGTTGAACTAGTAATTCCTAAATAAGTTTTCTTTGTTAGAAGATACGATGCTTAAGCTATATAACTTACTGGAAGATTTTGTTCTACCAATAAAAAATATAAACATGCAGGGGCTTAAATTGTTTAATTGTAAACTAAAATGAAGAAACATGGGAAATCTAAATAATGTTGACAAGCAGAATGAGAAGTTACATCCAAAACCGACTGATGACCCAGGTGAAGGGATTGAAACGGTAACACCAGAGCCCAAAAAAGAGAGTCCGCCAAATGATAAAGGCAATCCACCGGAAGATAACAAAGGATCGGGCCGTATTGACATTGAAACGGTTACCCCAGATGAATAACACCTTAATCCAACATTAATAGGCAAGTAAACGGCCACAGGCAATAATCGCTATCCAGACAATAATAGAAACAAGGGCCGATATGTTGGAAGACAAAAGGACTTTACCCTGAACTTTCGAATGGATTTGATATTTGAAAATCCAGTTGTGAAAGACCAATGCGTTCAATGCGGCTAGTATCAAAAGAAACATCTTTAACCAAAAGGTCGGGTCTGTTCCCAAGCTTTCTGAATTCGTTATAAATAATAATATCCCAGACGGAACGATGAGTAATAAACCTCTTTGCGACCAGGGGAGCAAATGACCTGACAGATCGCTTATGGAAAGATTTTTGGCGAATCCCAAAAGGCGCAGGTCGAACATAAAAGCTGCACCCACCAGCATCACAATCCCAATAAGGTGTACAATTTCCAAAGCAGGATATAACCATAAAGATTGTCGGATACCGGATGCCCAGCTTGTATTTTCCAGCCAATGAAGAATCTCAGATACAGATAACCGCACTTTTTAACGCAATTCGTACTTTACGTTGTCGACAAATATACGTTCAGCACGCATCTCCGCTTTTTTTGTTTTATGTGGATAGGCCACTAACCTTACTGCTGTACCCTTCTTAATCATATCTGCAGTTAACCCACGTGCTGTCATCCGGCTGGTGGGTGCCAGATAAACAGTCCAGATTTGCTTTTTGTATTCTACTTTTAGCAACGCGTGCGGGTTCTCATAAACTGACTCTTCAATTGTGGTTTTAAGATCCATTACTTTTTTTTGGTCATAATCAGCCCAGCCGTGATGAAAAGCGGTGAACGAAAGGCAAAGCAGAGACACAATTACCAGCGAAATGTTTTTTAGAGAGTTCATAACTTTCAGATTTAATGAAAATAAACTTATGATGTTCAGGTATTTCAATTGATTATCTATCAATCTGTTGCCTAATAACAGTCCTTGGTTAATATTGTTTTTTAGTGGTAACCCGATTAAGTTTTTTGTGGAGGTATTAACCTTTAAAACTTCCTAGAAGTTAATAACTGCCCCTCCATCAACCGGTAGTAAAACACCCGTAATGTACCTCGCCGCATCTGAAGATAAAAATACTGTTGCATGGCCGATATCTGCCGGAGTACCGAAACCCGGCATGGCAATCCGGTTAACAATTTTTTCTTTTCTTGCAGCATCTGCGTTTATTGCATTGAAAAACATAGGAGACTCAATCCAACCCGGTGCTATGGTATTGATACGCACATTATACTTTGAATATTCAGTGACAAGACCATTCATCAAACCGGTAAGTGCAGACTTTGAGGTTCCATAAGCAATTACTTTGTCCACCCCAAAAATACCCGCCATTGACCCGATCAAAATAATTGAACCACTCTTCCGCTGGATCATCTGACTGGCACAAGCCCTGGTCAAAGCAAATACGGATAGAAGATTGGTATTTAAGATGCGCTCAAACTCATCGTCGCTGGTTTCCTGTGCATCCTTTTTCAAATGTACACCGGCATTGTTAACCAGGATGTCAATAGGTCCGAACTTTTCCGTTATCGAGGAGACTAAAGAAGGGATCTTGCCTTTATCGGTGATATCAAATACCATGTAATTTGCCTGATCACCTAGTTCTGCCACCGCTTGTCGCAGCACATCTTCTCTTCTTCCTGTAAGGACAACACTTGCTCCCGCTTCAATAAGCGCTCTACTTATTCCTAAGCCTATACCGGTACCTCCACCTGTTACCAGGGCCAATTTTCCCGATAATGAAAACACCTCTGAACCCATATTATAGCCGTATTTCTGTTAAACAATCGTCCAAAAAGCTAAAGCCCCAGCCAGGTCCTTCGTGCGGGAAGGCAAAGCCATCTTTCACGAGCATGGGCTGGTCAATAAGCGGGTCAATCCAGTCGAAGGATTCCACCCCAACACCATTCGGGATAGAGCAAACTAAAGGAACATCATAATCTTTATAATAGTGTGGAAGCACCGGAATGTGATAGCTGTTGGCCAGCGCCGCACTTTCCCGCCAGGCTTCAACGCTGCCAATTCGTAGCAGATCCGGTTGCCAGATGTCTACTGACCGCCCCTCAAGTAATTGTAATAAGGAACTGGTATCATACTCGCGCTCCCCCATAGCCAAAGATATTCCGGTTTGCTGTTTCAGGCTTTTGTAACCATCAAAATCCTGATGGTTCAGCGGTTCTTCAAACCAAAAAATGGTCAATTCCTGGGCTGCCCTGGCAAGCTGGATTGCCGATGGCAAGGTCATCCCCTGATTGGCATCCATCATGATGTTAACTTCATTTCCAACAGCATCCCGAACCAATTTCAGGCGTTCAAGATCCGTTCGCCAATCCGCTGAGCCAACTTTTATTTTAACAGCTTTAAAGCCTCTGCTCACGTAGTCAGACACCTCTTCAATCAGCTCGTCAATTGAGTAAGAGATCCAGCCACCGCTACCATAAATGGCACATTTATCCTTGTAAGTTCCCAATAACTTGCCAACAGGCTGGTTCAGGTACTTTCCCCATGCATCCCACATGGCTATATTAATGGCTGCCTGGGCCCAGCGGTTTATCCCCTGATTTCCAAAATATTCAGACAGCTCATCAAGTTTTGTGGAAACACGGCCCATTTCGTTTGCTGCGAAGCCTTTTATTGCTGGTAACATGTCCCTAAACGCGCCTTGTATGGCATTGGGCGAATACTGAAAAGATAATAAATAGGCTTCACCTATAATGCCATTTTCCAGCCTTAGCCTTAACACCAAAAATGAAATTTCGTTTAGGGTGTGCGTTGCATCGGCTATGGGCTTTTTAAGCTGTGCCTTTGTTTTATAGAGATGAAAGTCTTTAATGTGAATGGATGAACTCATAGTTTTTTTTTCAAAGTACGTAGGGAGCAACATAAATTTAAAGCCTTTTTTGGCTAATTTACCGCCAATTTTTCACCAGCTATGACTTTAAGAAAAAAGGTACTTGTACATCTGGACTCAAGCAGGGGCTACAGCCGCGATCTCTTAAAAGGTATTTATGCGTTTAATAACGTGGTGAGCCATTGGGAAATTGTTTACGAACCGGCTTATTTTCTAAAAACTGCAGTCCGGAGAAATGATCTCAGCCTTATACAGGCGCTAAAACCTGACGGATGCATCCTTGAATTTTCGGAAAATATACCAGAGCTGGAAAAAATGAACATCCCCATTGTCCGGGTTACTTCGGTAAATCAGTACGATCATATTCCCCGGGTAATCGGTAACTATGAGTCAGATGCGACCATGGCTGCAACATACTTTATCAGAAAAGGATTCAAACATGTGGCTTTTTTTGGAATCGGCGGACTGATCTGGTCGGATGACAGGCAAGCAAGCTTTAGGGATTGTGCAGCAAAAATGGGTGCCGGTTTCCATTCCTTTTTACTCAAAGGAAATGAGGCTGACGTTTTAACGCACAATTTTGATGAACTCATTAACTGGTTGAAACAACTACCCAAGCCTGTTGGCATCTTATGTTGTAATGACGATTTTGGGCAGATATTAGTGAATTCCTGTTCGCTGGCGGAACTCAGAGTACCCCACGAAATTGCAGTGCTTGGGATTGATAATGATGAATTGATCTGCAATATTTGCTACCCTAACCTATCGAGTATTGCCAGAAACCACCAAAAAACAGCAAGTACAATTTGCACTATGCTCAATGACATGATGGATGGCATCCCGCATCATGGACAGCTTATTATAACAGAAGCATTGGAAATTATTGAAAGAAGTTCTACCGACACGGTTGCAACTTTCGACAGCGATGTGTCGGAAGCGATAGCGTATATTTCCAGGAACCTGCATCTGCCTATCGATGTACATGCGGTTGCTGCTTCTGGCAATTTATCTGTAAAAGCATTAAACAGAAAATTTGAACGTTCAACCCAGAATACGATTTATGAAGAAATTCAACTTCGTAAACTCTCGCGCTTTAAGCAATTACTCCTGGCAAACAAGAGTGTTAAGGAAATAGCTTTCGAACTGGGTTTTCACGATTCAAGCCATGTTAGCAGATGGTTTGCCAATCTGGAAGGGTCAACACCCACAGAATGGAAGAAGAACGTAAGCTAGAATGGACTTTCTTTCCCGCTTTATTCCCGGTTTGCGATAGGGAATACCCTCATAAACCATTTGCTTAACAAAATATTAATATACATATTTAAGTGGCATTAGCTACTTTTGTTTTAACCAACTTTTAATGCCTGATATGTTGTATCTCGATTAATCAACCAATGGGTCTGAAAAACATGCATAATGAAAAAATGATATTAAGGGCCATTTCTCAGGGTGAGGGTACGGCCTTTAATGAGTTTTTTAATTATCATCACCATCACATTGGAAAATATGTATTTTCGATAACCAGATCCCGGGAAATTGCTGAAGAGATTGTTCAGGATATTTTCGTTAAAATATGGCAGGAAAGAGAGCGTTTGGCAAGGATTAATGACATAAATTCATATCTCTTCATTCTGGCAAGGAACCAGACCCTTAATGCAATCAGGAAACTGGCTACAGAAAAGAAGAACAAAGGGAATATCGAAATTTATCTTCAGGACCATAGTTTACAGCCAGGCGAAGATAGTTTTGAAACCGAGCTATCAAACATCATTGAAAGCGCTGTGGCAAACCTCCCACCACAGCAGCAAAAAGTATTTTTGCTAAGACAGCAGGGAATGAAACATGACCAGATAGCTTCTGAAATGAGCATTTCTTTGAACTCTGCTAAAAAGTATCAGCAATTGGCCATGCAGTCCATTGAAAAAATCGTGAAGGCTAAAGTCCCCGCTGCCGGACTCCTGTACACTATATTTTATTTTTTTTAAAAATAAAGCGGAATCATATATCCTTTTTGCCTAAGGATGTGTCTTTATAGAAAATGAAGCACATCCTTGAATAATTATAACAACAATAGAAGAGTAGATCGCCTTATTGAACTTTTTCGGGAAGGAACGCTGACATCCCAGGAGCATGACGAACTGCTGGATTTGCTGGCGATGCCGGAAAATGCAGATAAAGCAGAGTTGTTATTAACCAGGCTTTGGGAAAATATACCTTCTGATTCCAGTTTTTTCTCTTCAGAGGAAAGTGACCGGATTCGGCAGTCGCTCCGCGAACCCGATACCAGTACACCTGCAATAAAAAGATTAAGCCCAAGGTTGGTCAGTATTGCTGCTGCATTGGTCTTGTTTGTTTTTGGCTACTTTTTGTTTATTAGAGATGATTCCTTTAAAGGGTCGACAAATCACAATCAGACATCAGTATCGTTAACCGATATCGGTCCGGGGGGAAATAAGGCCACCTTAAGGCTGCCAGACAATAGTGTTATCGCGCTAGATGAAATGGAGAACGGAGTGCTGATCAATAAGGGAAATCTGATCGTGAAGAAAACAGAGGATGGGCAACTGGTGTTCCAGGCGGGTAAAGTTAATACCCAGTCGGAAGCAAATGAGGGAAATGTATTGACCACACCTGCCGGCGGTCAGTATCAGGTAATTTTGCCAGATGGAAGTCGGGTTTGGCTCAATGCTGCCTCATCACTAAAATTTCCATCGGCATTTACAGGTCATCAGCGTAGGGTAGAACTTACCGGAGAAGGTTATTTTGAAGTCAGCAAATTAAAAGGAAAAACCTTTATTGTTAATGCCAAAAACATGGAGGTTGAGGTATTAGGAACCCATTTTAACATTCATGCCTATCCTGATGAGCAGATAAGTCTGGCTACCCTGGTGGAGGGAGCTGTTAAAATTAGTTCCGGCAAAAAATCTGAAATACTGGCGCCGAATGAGCAGGCCCAGGTTGGTAAGGATATGCTGAGTGTCGAAAAAGTTGACGCAAAGGATGCATTGGCCTGGAAGGAAGGCCTGTTTGTCTTTAACAATCAAGACATACGGACCATCATGAATAAACTTTCGCGCTGGTACAATATTAAGGTAGAATATCAGGATGCCGACATCAATGAGCAGTTTGCCGCCACCATATCGAAGTTCAAAAAATTATCTGAAATACTAAAAGTATTAGAGGCAACAGGTACCATTCACTTTAAGGTTTTACCGTCGAAAGACACTGTCTATGAAAGGAGGGTAATTGTAATGAAATAGCGCTATTCTCCTGACAGTGAAAAGAAAAAACCAGGGACGGTTACGACGTACCCTGGCAGAAAAAGCTTTCACTAAACATTCTAGTCGTCCAGTTTAAACTTTAATAATCAAATGTATGATTTTTTCTACATTCTTTTTTTCGTGTATACGGAATTGTCTACCTCGTCAATTTGTTTTAGTTATGAAAATTACGTGTGTATTAATGTTAGCGCTCTTAATGCAGGTTTACGCTGAAGGCCGTGCCCAAAGGATTTCTTTAGTACAGCGCGATGAGCCGCTGCTAAATATCTTTAAGCAGATCAGCAGACAAAGTGGCTATGATTTTGTCTACAATGTAAAATCTATTAAAAATACGGCTAATGTGACCCTCAATATGAAAAATGCAGAATTGCATGAGGTGTTGAATACTTGCCTGATGGGCACTGAGCTGATCTACGAAATCATTGACCGCACAATTGTGGTTAAAGAAAAGCCGTCAGATGCACTCCTGGCCAGAAGCTCGCTGATTGACATCAAAGGTAAGGTTACGGATAAAAGCGGGAAACCTCTAAGCGGGGTTACCGTCAAGTCAAAAAAATCGAATAAGGCTGTTGCAACGGGGACGAACGGTGAGTTTGAACTCAGGGGAATAGACGAAAACGATGTCCTACTGGTATCTTATATTGGTTTTACCTCAAGGGAAATCCCAGCCAAAAATTCAGGGGACTTTGTTATAGTACTGGAAGAAGATGTGTTTGCGATGCGCGATGTGGTTGTTGTTGGATATGGAACACAAAAGAAGGAGAACCTGACAGGCGCAGTTGCACAAATTACAGCCGAAGACCTTAGTCAACGTCCCGCCTCCAATATTGTTAGCTCTTTGCAGGGTTTGTTGCCGGGCCTCAATATTCAGGCTAACAATGGAAACCCGGGGGAAGTGCCGGATATCAATATACGCGGCTTTAATTCGATCAATGGCGGTTCTCCCTTGGTGCTGATTGATGGTATACAGGGAAATATTGATCGGCTGAACCCTCAGGATGTGGAAGCTGTAAGTGTGTTAAAAGACGCCGCCTCTTCGGCTATTTATGGGGCGCGGGGGGCCTTTGGAGTGATTCTGATCACAACAAAAAAAGGAAAGGATGGCAAAGTTCAGGTGGAGTACAGCAATAACATCGCCTTAACCACACCATTGACAAGAACCGATTTCATATCAGACCCTTATCTGTATGGTCGGACCGTAGATGCAGCATTGACTGGATATAACGGCACGAATTACACCGGCTATACTTCTGAGGATGACTGGGAAATACTGAAAAAGGTTTCGACCGGCGAGCTGGCCCCTTTCAGGGAAATACAGGCAAATGGTACCTACAAGTTTTACGACAATACCAATTGGTACAAGTACCTGTTCAGAAAATGGCAGCCAGGCCAGAACCACAATATTTCTGTTTCGGGGGGTAACGAAAAAATTCAGGGTTATCTTTCCGGTAGAGCCTATAAGGGAAAAACAATCCAGAATATTGTGGATGCCGATCTGACGAAATACAATTTACGTGGAAGAATTAACCTGAAAACCAATAACTGGCTGGAGTTAGCCGATAATATCCAGATCAGCACGGACAACCAAATTGAATATGGAGGGTATAAGAACGGCTATGGAGGCCCATGGAGTACAACTACGTGGTACTTCCTCTTTCCTTTTCAACCCAACAAAATTGATGGCCTGGCTTATGACAATATGGGTACAGGGGCACAAGGTGCATTAGAAGACGGATATAATTACGTGAGAAGTTACTCTGAACAGTTTGTCAATATTTTAAGCGCAAAAATAACCCCCGTAAAAAATCTGGTACTCAATGTGGATTATAGTAATACCATCAATCATATCGCCAATTCGACCCGGCTCAACCCTTTCAAATACCTGACAACAACTAAGGTTACACCTGCAATTGGAGGATTGAATCGTTTGACTGAGACCCGAAACAGGAATTATTATAATGCCCTTAATGTTTATGGGACTTACTCCAATAGTTTTTTACAGGATAAACACCATACAAAATTGTTGCTCGGCTATAACCAGGAGGACGCCAACTCCGATAATGTAACTGCAGAACAAGGTGGCTTACTGGTTAATAACCTTTCAAACCTGGGGCTCGGAACGGAATTGCTTAGGGCAACAGGTTCGGGAACAAGCTGGGCGGTGCAAGGTTATTTTGGTCGTTTCAATTATGATTACCTGAATAAATATTTGCTGGAAGTTAACGCGCGTTACGATGGTTCTTCCCGTTTTCCTACATCAAGCCGCTGGGGATTTTTCCCTTCTGTTTCTGCGGGCTGGTACCTGAGCCGGGAGGACTTTTTTAAGCCGCTTGAAAACGCCATCAGCTCATTGAAAGTCAGGGCTTCCTATGGTAAGCTGGGCAACCAGAATATCGATCCGTATACTTTTTCACAAATTCTTTCAACCGGACAAACCACCTGGCTGGTTAATAATGGGAAAATGAATTATGTATCAAGCCCTGATCCCTTGCCAAATATGGTTAAATGGGAGAATTCAAGAACTGTCGATTTAGGTGTGGATGTTGGCTTTTTTAAGGGTAAAGTGAATGCATCATTCGACTGGTATGAAAAGAACATTGAAGGCATGTATCTCCCGGGAGAACCGTTGCCTGCAGTCTTTGGTGCTTCAGAGCCTAAGGAGAACATAGCCAGCCTTAGAAATCGGGGGTTTGAATTCAGTATCGGTTATAACAGCAGCTTTGATGTGAAGGGTTCGCCCTTACATATTCGTGCTTCCGCGAGCGTGTATAATTTTGAAGGGGTAATTACTAAATTTCCAAACCCGAACGGATTAATGAGTACCTTCTGGGAGGGTCAGAAGTTAGGTACGGTTTATGGATATAAAATCGATGGGCAGTTCCAGAGTGACGCCGAAGCGACTGCCTATCAGGCATTATTCAAAAACCCCAGCACCACGCTGGGACAAGTGTATAACTACGAGCTGAATATTGTGCAAAATAGCCAATGGAAAGGTTTGAAAGCCGGAGATATTAAATATGTTGATGTGAATGGTGACGGTGCCATTAACAAAGGCAAATATACGCTGGCTGATCATGGAGACCTCGTAGAGATTGGTAATGCAATGCCACGGTTCCCTTTTGGTTTTAACTTTAGTGCCGACTGGAAGTCATTTGATTTTTCAGTTGCCGGCGCGGGGGTGGCTGCTCAGGACTGGTACCCAACAGGCAACATCTTCTGGGGTACTTATGAGCGCCCTTATCTATCGTTCATCCGTAAGGATCTGGTGGAAAATGCATGGTCAGAAGCGCAGCCAGGTAATACCTATCCACAAATTTCAAGGGGTTATGCTTCACTTGGTTCGCTAAGGTCTTTAGGTGAAGTGAATGATTATTACCTGACCAATGTTGGTTATCTGAGGGTTAAAAATCTCACATTCGGATACACACTTCCCAAAAAGCTAACGCAGAAAGTAAAGATAGAACGCTTACGCTTTTATTTCAGTGGTGAAAATCTGTTTACCTGGAGTTTTGGCAACCTGACCAAATACGTTGATCCTGAAATGGCGGGATCCGGAATCAATTACTCGAGCCCGGAATCAGCAACCAGCAGGGCAAGACTTGAGGATTATCCAATGGGGAAATCCTACTCATTTGGAATCAATGTCTCTCTTTAACCCTTAAATCAAAAATATGAAATATTTAATAGCCACCGCTTTTCTTATCTTGGTTCTAGGTTCTTCCGGCTGTAAAAACGACGGGCTGGATATTAATCCGATCGATAAGATAGATGCACAGATTTTTTTTAACACTGCAACCGATCTTGAAGTTTATACCAATGGCTTTTATGACATGTTGCCAACTACTGAAGTATACATGGATGATGCTTCATCAGATAATATTGTTCCGCTGATCGTTTCTGACCGCGCAAAAGGTGCGAGAGTTTTGCCTGTGGCAAGGGGATCCGGCGGCTGGAACTGGGCCGACCTTCGTTCCATCAACTTCTTTCTGAACAATTATGAAAGATGTCCGGACGAGGCTGCTAAAAAGAAATTTGGCGGTATCGCCAGGTTCTTCAGGGCCCACTTTTATTATGATAAACTGAAAACCTTTGGTCCCGTTCCGATCTATGACAAGGTGCTGACAGCAGATGATCCTGATCTTTTTAAGGGGAGGGATTCCAGAAAGGCCGTGACCGATTTTATTCTGGCTGATCTGGACTATGCGATCGCCAATATTCCGAAGGAAGTAAAGCTGAACAACATTACGCGCTATACAGCTTTGATCTTAAAGGCCCGGGTTTGTCTGTTTGAAGGTACTTTCAGGAAATATCATAATCTTGGCGATTACGAAGGTGTTCTTGCTCAAGCAGCCGCCGCAGCTGATGAGCTGATCAATTCAAATGCCTATCGGACTTTTACAACCGGCGGAAATAATATCGCTTATCGGGAGTTGTTTGCCAGGATTAACCAGGATGCAACTGAAACCATATTAGCCAGGGATTACAATCCGACTTTTGGGAAAACTACGATCAATTATGCGATGACCTCACCAACTTATGGTGCCTATGGTGTGCCTAAGGATTTGATAGACAGCTATCTGATGAAAGATGGTTCGCGTTTTACTGATCAGCCGGGCTACAACACCAGGCAATATTATGAAGAAATGCAGAACCGTGATCCCCGACTGACCCAAACTATTGCGGGGCCGGAATTTGCTGCCTATGGTGAGACCGTTAGGGAACCTGTTAATATGAGTATCACGACTACCGGTTACCGGGTGATCAAAGCCTTATCTACCCGCGATCAATGGGCATCCAACAGTTCCTATTTTGACCTGATCCTTTTCCGCTACGCAGAAGCACTGTTGGTATCGGCAGAAGCCAAAGCGGAACTGGGCACGCTGACCCAAACTGATCTTGACAAGACCATCAATAAACTAAGAGATCGGGTTGGTATGCCACCATTAAACATGTCTGCCGCCAATGCTAGTCCGGATCCCTATTTAGCTTCCATGTATTCAAATACCGATGCGGGTGCCAATAAAGGGGTTATTCTGGAAATCAGAAGGGAACGAAGAATCGAACTTTTCAATGAGGGCCTGAGATGGGATGATCTGATGCGTTGGAAAGAAGGTAAAAAAATGGAGAAGCCATTGCTGGGTATCTATTTTCCGGGTTTAGGTGCTTTTGATTTTAATAACGATGGTAAAGCAGATGTGTTTTTGCATACAGGGAATGCTTCAGGAGCACCGGCCGGAACTTCCAGTATTGTGAATGTAAATCAGAAAAAGCTAAGCAACGTCAGCTCTGGTAATTTTGATCCGTTAAAGGGGACAACGATGAAATTCGATGAATCTAAAGATTATCTTTATCCAATTCCAGTGGAAGACCTAAACCTCAATAAAAATCTGGTACAAAACGATGGCTGGAAATAAATTGAAAAGTTCATATCATATACATAAGATGAAAAAATCCATTATTTTTTTATTGCTTGCAATGTTCTGTTTCCAACTGTCCTTTGGGCAAAAAAAACATATGAAATTTATTTCCTACAATATTCTGCAGGGAATGAGGCTCGACTCTTTACCCGGCAAGCCGGCCTTTGTATCTTGGGCGAAACAGCAGGATCCTGATGTTATGGCTCTTCAGGAAGTTACAGGCTTTAGTCAGGCAAAGCTCGAAAAACTTGCGGCAAGCTATGGACATCCCTATGCTTCGCTGCTAACTGAAGGGATAAAATACCCGGTAGCCATTACCTCGAAATATCCGATTAAAGGTATCAGAAAAATAACGGAGGGTATGGACAGGGGCCTGATTATAGCAGAGGTCGAAGGTTTTCATGTAGCAGTACTGCACCTCACACCTTTTGATTATAGAAAAAGGAGAAGTGAGGTGCAGGTCGTACTTTCGGCCATACAATCGGCAGAGGATAGCAAACAATGGGTGCTGATGGGTGATTTCAATACGGTTTCTCCTGCTGACTCTGCAAATTATTCAGATGGCCGGCTGGTAAGGGGATATTTGAATTACGAAAAGAAATATCCGCCAATACTTAAACTGGCTGATGGAAAGATCGATTATTCGGTCATACAAAGTATCCTGGATTGTGGCTTCATCGACGCATTGAAACTGAAACATACCGCTTTCATAAAGACCGTTCATCCAAAAGCATTTGAACCGAAAAAAGGGCCGGATGTATCCTCGCGAATAGATTTTATTTTTGTAAGTGATGATTTAAAGCACAGCGTTTCCTCGGCGGCTGTCATTGCCGATGCTTTTACGGAGGTTAGCTCTGATCATTATCCGGTATCTGTGAAAATTACGACAAAAAAATAGCTGAGTGATGAAAGGAATATTTTGTACCATTAAAAAAACCGGTTTACTGCTTTTAATTTTATGTAGCCTGGTCCCCGTATTGGGGACCAGCTATGTGCCTGCTTTACATAAACCAGCTGATGGCATCCTGACTAAGAATTTTTATTTCTTATACCTGTTGGAAAAGCACCCGATTGGGGAGAATAGTGTACTGGAAGAGATTGCTGCAACGCGCATGCTGCGTTTAGACAGTGCAGTTACGAATTGTAGTTCAGGAACTTGTTATGCGGATGCAATGCAATTTACACCGGTTCAAATCCATCAGATTGGAGGCGAGTTGATCCGTTATGCTCAGAAATACAAGCCGTTTTTATACGAGCTACGTTCTTCAAATTTCTATTCGAATTTTGATACCGGGATAGATTCAGTTTTCGTACGAAAGTCATGGGAATCGGTCGCACTTTCCATGAATCGCATTTTAAATGTCTATTTAAAAGGAACGCCGCCTACTTATCCGAAAATAGATGCAGCTAGTTTTGATCCTTTAAACAAGGAGTTTCTGGCACAGTTAAACCAAAAGCTGGGAAAATTAGCCGCTCTGCACAAGGGGAGAGAAAGATCGTTTTATAGAAGTACGATGCTGGCATGTATCCAAATTCTATTGATTAACGGAAGAGATGAAGCAATACGCTACGAACCGTTACAAAAGGGCTCAAACAGTTCTGCCGTTAAGCACATTGGCAAAGTGGACTGGGATAAGTACAGATACAGTGTTATCCTGGTGCCTGGCCTTGGCCCTGAACAGGAGGGCGTACGGTTGGATCCCAATGGCGCAAAACGTTGTGATAGTGCTGCAAAACGGTATTATTCAGGGCTTGCACCGTTTATAGTTGTTTCAGGAGGCCATGTTCATCCTAATAAAACGCCCTGGTGTGAAGCAGTAGAAATGAAAAAATACCTGGTATCGGTATTAAAGATACCTGATAATGTGGTTTTTATAGAGCCTTACGCCAGACATACCACAACAAACCTTAGAAACCTCAATCGTATGATCTTCAATTTCAGGATACCTGAAGAAAAAGAAGTGATAATTGTAACTGATGAATCCCAGAGCCGCTATATCCAGGGCAATATGGCGAAAACAGCAATTCGTGATCTTGGCTATTTACCTTATGAACACCTTACAAAAATAAGTCCGACGGAATCTGCATACCTTCCCAATAAACTTTCGCTTCACGCTAACCCATTTGATCCTTTAGATCCTTAACATATGAGAAAGAGAACCTTAAAAACCGGTCTCCGGTTGTCCATCTTATTGATTTCCTTTTTAAAGCTGAATGGCTATGCTCAGGATAGTCTCCAATATGTCCCCGCACAAGATCTGGCCATTCTTGGGAAGGCAAAACAAACTCCTGAAATGTTTCAGAGAATAGGACTGGACGAGTCGAAAGCAATGCCCAGGGCAGTTCGGGATCTGGCATTAAACAGCGCTGGCATATGCGTGATCTTCGAGACAAACTCCTCCATTATCACGGCGAAGTGGAAATTAGCTGAAGAAAAGTACCTGGCCAACATGACACCCGTTGCGCATAGCGGGCTGGACCTTTATTGTTTTAAAAATAACAAGTGGCAGTATGTGTCCGTAGGCAAACCTGCGAAAGGAGTTGTAAGCCAGAATCAGACTATCGTCAGGAGGATGGATACCACGCTTAAACAATTTATGCTTTATTTGCCCCTTTATAACTCGGTATCCGATCTTCAGATTGGCATTGATCGGAATTCGATGATCCGTGTGCCGGAGCGGAAAGGAATTGATGAAAAGAAACGAATTGTAGTATATGGTTCCAGCATTGTCCAGGGGGCTTCCGCCAGCCGGCCTGGAATGGCTTACCCGGCTATTATCCAGCGAAAGCTTGGCATGGATGTGATCAACCTGGGTTTTAGCGGAAGCGCAAAAATGGAAATGGAACTCGCCAGATACCTCGCGACAGTTCCGGCAGATTGCTACGTGCTGGATTGTATTCCCAATCAGACTCCAGCGCAGATCACTGAAAGGGCACTTCCGTTTATTAAGTATTTAATCGCTCAAAGGCCCGAAATACCAATTGTTCTGGTTGAAAGTGTGATTAGAGAAAACGGCTATTTCGATCAGCAGGTGGGTAAGAATGTGGATAAGCAGAATGAAAATATTAAGCGGGTATTTCAGCAATTGAAAAGGGGGAAGTATAAGCATATTTACTATCTGGAAGCCGGACAACTAACTGGTAATGATCATGAAGCCACAATAGATGGTACGCATCTGACCGACCTGGGATTCACCAGAATTGCTGAAGTAGTCATGAAAGTTCTCAAACAGGCCTCCCATCTTTAGCGGGTATGGGCTAGTCAATAGCCCATTTGATTCCATACATTTTAACCAGCTATGCTTAAGCATTTGAAGAATGGTCAGTTCTTATGGAATCAAATGGTGTTGGTATTTCGAAATATGCTTTATTAATCCTTTGTTTTGGTTGGTTTTAGTTCCGTTACAACCAATTTAAGAGGGGTCTCTCCGATGTTTATGCCCATGTGTGTTGTGGCAGTCAGATACATCGCTTCTCCTGCTTTAATTTCGACGGTAACCGGTGCTTTTCCTTTGTCGGTGATCTCCAGCTTTCCATCTGTCAAGGCATAGACGAAATGATCAGGATGGCTATGCCATGGCACAGTATCCTTGGGGGCTATTTCAAACTGCATTACCCGTATCTTTTCATTTTCGAGGATCACTTTTTTATACATTTTTGGAGCGGCTGTGATCGGGTCTTGCGCATGTACATTTGCACTTAAGGCCATCAATAATCCGAAGATCAGAAGCATTGAAATCATTTTGATCGTTTTCATTTCAGTAGAGTTTAGTTAAAGGAGTTCAGGCGAACTTAGATGATGAATGGGAACAATTGCCAGTCATAAAGGTTTGTGATATATTGAGTTAGAGCAGGGAGTTTTCGCTCTCCGTCCGTATTAAGTATAAAGCCAAATATTTAGATCGCCTTAAAACGCTTAATTAACACTCTTACATGCTTAAGTACTATCCTGACCATCCTGAATACCTTAACGATCTGATCCCAAGAGGATCCATTGGAAGCCCCACACCTAAATACATTGGATTTCCCACTGTTTCTAATTAATCAATATAAACTAATAGGTAACAAAATGAAAACAAGTAAAACAAACAATCTCGCCAGTAACTTTTCGTGGCGGAGAAAATCTCTGGTAGCGCTGATGGGCGCAGTTATACTTTCGGGCGGTTGCGAAAAGCCCGCTTCGGGAACAGCACCCGTAGAAACGACTGATGCTAGCGGTAAAAATATTGCCAGTGTAAGTTCATTAGTCAGTGTAAACTCAGTAGGCAGTGGCTGGGTACAATATTCACCAACTAAAAAAATACACCTGGACGATGCTGCAGGTCTGCAGATATTTAACTGGAGCGCTTCTCAATCTGTAGGGAGCCCGGTTTGCGCTGATTATAGTTACGATAGCAGTGCAGGTACAGAAACATTCAGGATTGTAAATAATCAGTCTAACCGGTCGGAAATAAGACTTCTAAATGATTATTCAACAGGCAGCCGTCAATTTGAGGGATATCTTAAATTCAGCTCTCCCTTAAACGATGAATGCTTGTTCCAGATATTTGGCAGTACCAGTGGAGCAACACAATTGATGATCCGTGGATTTTCGGAAAGCAACGGATCAATTAAATTAGGTTCAACAGTGTTGGCTTCAAATATTTATGGCCAGGAAGTACGTGTTAATGTCATTCATTTACAGGAAAATGTAGGTAACAAGTTTTTAGTTTATATAAATGGCGTTAAGAAGGCCGAGCTTGCCGATAATGAAGCGGTAACCAATTATATGAAATATGGTAATTATGGAACGCTTACAACTGGTACTGCGACTGTACAATGGAGGGACGTTAAGATCTATCAGAATGGTACCGCACCGGGTGCGCAAATAACTTTGTATCAGGGTTGCAGCTATGGCGGCTGGTCAGCCTCATTTGGCGTTGGCAATTACACCATGTCTCAGCTTGAAGCCATGGGTGCAATTAATGACGATGCGTCATCCATTAAAGTGCCTGCCGGATTAAAAGTAACGATATATGAAGATAACAATTATGGTGGAAACTCTGCTGTAATAACATCAGACCAAAGCTGTTTAACTAACATCAGTTTTAATGATGACATATCATCAATAAAAGTTTCAACCAACTAGTTCCACTTTACTGTCTAAGGATAGTTATTTAAATCCTAATCAAAAGAGGCCGAATCATTTATAAAAATGATTGGTCTCTTTTTTTTAAAAGACCATTACTATCCTGCAACCATAATTGCCATAAACAGCGGGAAGTAACAAAAAGGATGCAGCTTTCAGAATGGCTGCAAAATTTTACCGGGTATCGGTTGAAAGTAACATTATTAACATATAGTAATTTTATCATTTGAGTTGAAGGTGTTCAATGAAATGCATTAACCCGGATGGATAAACCCCAAACCATATGATCAACAGGATCAGAACAGACAAAATGATCCTGCTCATCAGGTAGAAAACAGGATGTGCTCTTTTTTCGGGTGCTGAGCTACTTTCCTGTCCGGCGAACATGGTGGTAATGATCCGGAGGTAATAGTATAAGCCAAAAACGCTGGTTATCACCAGTGTTAAAGCAAGTAGCCAGAAACCTGTTTGCACGCCGGCTGCCAGAATATAGAATTTTCCAACAAAGCCCGCAGTGAGGGGAATTCCTGCTAGAGAGAGTAATGATGCACTAAAAATACAGGCCAGCACAGGGTGATCCCAAAACAAAGCCTTAAAATTATTTATATTTTCTGCATCTTTCTCTTTATTTGACAGGACCGTGATTACACCAAAGGCCGCAAGGATCGTTATAAAATAAGCCGCCAGGTAAAAGCTAACTGCCTGCAGGCTCATGGTAGTTCCTGGAATAAAGGCAACCAGTAAATAGCCAAGATGTGAAATGGAAGAATATGCCAGAATGCGTTTTACATTTTTCTGCTGAAGTGCAAGGAGGTTGCCGATAAGCATGGAGGCAATGGCGATGCCGATCAGAACAATCATAAGGGGCTGGTACCGGAAGACGTCAATTGCTATAAAAAATCGAATGAGTACCGCGAGCACACCTCCTTTTGAAGCAGTAGCGATAAATGCGGTAACGGGTGTAGGTGCTCCCTGGTATACATCGGCAGTCCACATGTGGAAAGGGACCACGGCGAGCTTAAATCCTATTCCTACCAGCATTAGTCCTAATCCTGTAAGGAATAACGGTGGCAATGCGCTGAGCAGACCCAGGCTGTAGGCAATTGCGGAAAATTCCATGGTTCCGGTTTGGAAGTAGATCAAAGCCATCCCAAACAGAAGAAAAGCGGAAGAAAATGCTGCAAGAACCAAATATTTGATTCCCGCCTCTATGTTATGATGACGGTCACGTAAATAAGCGATAAGGGCATATAAACCAACCGTGAGGATCTCAAGTCCCAGAAATAAGGAAATAAAATGCTTGCTCGTCGCCAACACGCATGTGCCTAGGGTACACAGAAAAAGCAATACATAATATTCTTTTGGGCTTTCCTCCTTTTCTTCAAAATAGAGATAAGAAATGATATTGATCACCAGACCGGAGAAAATCAGGAGACCCATTATGAATACCGAAAAATCATCGATGACCAGTAGGGGGGCTATATGGTGGGGCAGAAGTTCCTGTATATGGAAAAGAGAATAAAAAGCAATCATAAACAATAAGAGGCTGCAGATCTGAATGCTGCGGTGACTAAATCTTATGGCAATAAGCAGCATGATCAGTACGGAGGAACCGGCAAGTATCAATAATGGCATAAGTGCAGAAAAGTCGCTATAAGTGATCATTGCTATTTATTTTTGAACCTGAAAGAACCTGTTCTATTTGATTAATCATGGGCTTCGTCGTATTTATAACCAATTGAGGATATAAACCAAGCCATATCATTGAAAGTGTCAGAACCGCCATTGTTATCATTTCCCGCCATGAAAAGTCGCTAAGGGGTTCAGCTTCTTTTGGAGGACCTAAAAATACTTTCTGCAGCATCCTTAGGGAATAAATAGCGGAAAATATAAGCCCGGTTGTTGCGAATATGGTAAGCCATGCACTGGCCTGGAAAGCACCCAATAACAGGAGGAACTCCGCAACAAAATTTCCCAGCCCGGGTAAGCCTAATGATGCCATGGACAGTAAAGTGGCTATGGCCCCCATCTTTGGCATGTGTAGCCACAGTCCACCCATCTGGTCCATTTCCCGGGTGTGCAATCGTTCTTTTAGCATTCCTGCCATGATGAATAGCGCTCCGGTGCTGATGGCATGGGTAATGAGTTGCAGCACTACACCTTGAAACGCCAGCTCATTGAATGCAAAAATGCCCAGTATGACAAAGCCCATATGACTGACACTGGTGTAAGCGATGAGCCGCTTAAGATCGGTCTGCGAATAAGCAAGGAGCGCGCCGTAGATGATTCCGGCTACACCCAGAAGCATGGCCCATGGGGCCAGTTCTTTTGCGGGTTCCGGAAATAGAGGAAGCACAAATCTTATCATACCATATGCTCCCGTCTTTAATAGCAATCCGGCCAAAATCAAACTTCCGGCCGTAGGCGCTTCGCTGTGTGCATCCGGAAGCCAGGAATGGAAAGGGATAACAGGCAATTTCACGGCGAAAGCGATCATAAAGCCCATCATCAGCCAAATGGCAATCTGAGGAGAAATGGTTGTTCCAAGTAATTCAAAGTAGTTAAAGGTGTAAACACCGCTGATCCTGCCATGAACAAAATATAAGCCGAGGATAGCCAGAAACATCAGGAGGCCACCTGCCTGCGTGAAAATGAAAAACTTATACGCAGCATATTCCCGGTTCTTACTTCCCCATATTCCTATCAGGAAATACATGGGAATGAGCATCACCTCCCAGAAAAAGTAAAACAGAAACAGATCCATCGCCATGAATACGCCGGATATGCCGGCCAGGATCCAAAGGAGGTTGAAATGGTAAAAGCCCACACGTTCCGTTACCTCTTTCCAGGAACAAAGCACAGCGAGAACCCCGAGGAAAAAGGTGAGTGTCAGCAGTAAAAGGCTTAAGCCGTCGATGGCCAGATGAAAACTGATCCCAAAAGAAGGAATCCATTCGTGCCGGAAAGCTGAGATCCAGGGATTGGAGGTTTGAATGGTTAGCGTTTTATAATGATCAACCCAAAAGGATATCAATGCGATAAAACCTGTTAACAGGATATAGAGTGCAATCCATCTGGGTAAGGTTTTATTCCACCTTCCCACCAGTAGTGCCAGGAGACCCCCTCCCATTAATAAGCCGATGAGCCAAACGAGTATCATAACATAATTTGTAAACCTAAAATGACGATTGCACCTATAACAAGCCCCATAATGTACCATCGGAGTGATCCCGACTGTGTAAATGACAAGGCCCTGTACAGGGCCAGGGTGACAAAGGTTGTTCCATAATAAATTTTATCGATCAGATCATTTTTGTTAATCCTGGCTACAAAAACGATGGGTCTTACCAATAGGGAATCATATATTTTATCGAAAGCCCAGCCAGAATGCCAGAAACTATAGAGACGCTGCATAAAGGCAGACCGTTTTAACTTTTCAATACGCTGCGGTTGTTTATACCACAATATGTAAGCTATATAGATACCTGCAAAAGTAGCCAGAGAGGCGAGAAGCTGGAATAGCAGTTCTCCACTGGCTGCCGACCTTAAGATCGTTTCAGGCAAAACCTGATGAAGCAGGTCTGAAAAAAGCCTGAGATGGCCGAAATTGTGCGGCAGTTCAATAAATCCCGCGCAGACAGAAAAGAAAGCCAGAATGATCAATGGAATGGTCATCAGTTTGCCCGGGGAAGTATGAACGGCTGTTTTGGCTTCAGTCCAAAAGGTGAGAACGACCATTCTGGTGGTGTAGGCCGCGGTAATGAAGGCACCAAGAAAGGCGATCAGCCATAATAGAGGACTGCCGTTCTTCCCGGCCCAGGCATACCATAGGATCTGATCTTTACTGTAAAAACCGGCGCTGATCAAAGGCAGGGCGGTCAGCGCAGCTGCACCCATAAGGAAGGTCCAGAAGACTATGGGAAGCCTGTTTTTTAGTCCGCCCATCTTAAACATATTGTGCTCATGATGCAGTGCTTCGATTACTGCGCCGGCAGCAAGAAATAAAAGTGCTTTAAAAAAAGCATGGATCATGAAATGAAAAACTGCTGCTGTCCATGCACCCAATCCAAGTGCAAGGAACATGTAGCCGATCTGGCTCATGGTAGAATAAGCCAGAACCCGCTTAATGTCATATTGCGTAAGCGCACTAAAGCCTGCAATAATTAAGGTTACAGCCCCGGTTGCGGCCACGATCAACTGCGCTGCCGGCGATAGCTGAAAGATGACATGCATTCTGGCAATGAGATAAACACCAGCCGTCACCATGGTCGCTGCATGGATCAGTGCGCTTACCGGAGATGGGCCGGCCATGGCATCAGGCAGCCAGGTCTGCAAGGGAAGCTGTGCCGATTTCCCTACACTTCCCGCAAGTAACAGGAGGGCAGTGAGCGTTGCAATGGAGGCGCCTGGTGACCATAGGAAAGGTGCTTTCGCCAAGATTTCAGGGATCAGAAGGGTGCCAAACTTATAAAAGATAACAAAAAGTCCGATGGCCATGGCGGTATCACCGATCCGAGTAATGATAAAGGCCTTTCGCGCAGCATAGCCATTAGCTGGATTTTCATACCAGAAGCCAATAAGGAGATAACTGCAGAGTCCTACGCCTTCCCATCCGAGGTAGAGCAGCAATAAATTGTCTGCCAGAACCAGCACCAACATAGAAAATACAAATAAGTTCATACAGGCAAAAAACCGTGCATAGTCTTTGTCCGAAGCCATAAAGGCTACGGAGTAAATGTGTATGAGCGCGCCGATAAAGGTAATGACAAACACAAAGACGAGTGATAATGCATCTAAGTACAGTGTGATCCGGGGATTAAAGTTATCCACCTCTATCCAGGTCCATAAGGTTAGAGCATAGTGCCCGTTGGCAGGAGGGAGATAGAGAAAATTGATGCCGATGATGATCATTATTATTGCGGAAAGGCTTACACCTGATACACCAATTATGGCCACCCAGACAGGAGGCATACGCTTGCCTGACAATGCCAGTATCAAAAATCCGGCAAGGGGGAAAGCAGGTATGAGCCACAACAGGTTATCCATAATTATCCTTTCATTTCTTTTAAAGCGTCCATATCAAGTGATTTATGCTGGTGGTAGATTTGGAGGATCAGGGCCAGTCCAACAGAAACCTCGGCCGCGGCCATTGCCAGGATAAAGATAAACATCACCTGTCCATCGGGTTGTTTCCAGTGTGATCCGGCGGCAATAAAGGCTAACCCGGAAGCATTTAACATCACTTCTACAGAGAGCAGCATAAAAATGATGTTCTTGCGGATAATGACCCCGATAATGCCCAGTACGAAAAGCAAAGCAGCCAGTAACAGCACCATTTCTATAGATATAGCTGGTTTCATGATAGTTCCTCCTCTTTTAAAAACCGGTGAAATGTTATTTTTTTATGTTGTCCTATATGTGCCGCTCCGACTACGCCGGCCATTAATAGCATGGCAACCAGCTCTACGCCGATAAGGTATGGCCTGAATAATGATAGGGCGACTGCTTTTGAATCGACCGTTTGTGGATCGTACCAGGTTTCATCAGGCAGACTGATCAGGAAACACAGCTCAGCGAAAAGGACGGCTGACAAGATGGTTGGACCGATCCATATCCTGGGTTTAAGCCATTCTTTCTCTTGTTTGGCGGTTTCCTTCCCCAGGTTTAAAAGCATGATTACAAAAATGAAAAGCACCATAATTGCTCCGGCATAGATGATGATTTCCAGCAATGCGGCAAAAGGTGCGCCCAGTAAGAAAAAGATCACCGACAAGGATAAAAGCGAAATAACGAGGTATAATAAGGCATGTACCGGATTATGCCTGGTAATGACCATGACTGTTGAAAACAGGGTAACAAAAGCGGTGATATAAAATATTCTATCCATTTTTAGGGTAATAAACTGTGTATGTCAACAGGCGGCTCCTCATTATCGCCTTCACCTTTTCCCTTTACACCGGCATCCAGTCCGGCCACCTTATAGTAATTATAACCGGGATATTTCCCCTGGCTATCGATCAATAGATCTTCTTTTTCATAAACCAGATCCTGCCGCTTGTATTCTGCCATCTCAAAATCTGGAATCAGTTGGATGGCATAGGTAGGGCAGGCTTCTTCACAATAGCCGCAAAAGATGCAACGAGAAAAATTAATGCGAAAGAACTCAGGGTACCTTCTGCCATGCGCGTCTTCAGTAGCCTGTAATGAAATGCAATCCACCGGACAGGCAGCAGCGCACAAATAACAGCCTACACAGCGTTCGCCCATATCCGGATCCTTGGTCAGGACAATTCGTCCACGCCAACGTGGATGAAGCTGGACTTTTTCTTCAGGATACTGTATCGTTTCTCTTTTTCTGAACAGGTGCAGAAAAGTGAGCCCTATTGTTCTTAGCAGACTGATCATGATTTCCTTTTTTATATATATTAATGGCCTCCGCAGGAGGTCGTCATTTACTTATCATCAACACAATAGCCCCGGTTATCAGTAAGTTCAACAAAGCCACAGGGAGTAATATTTTCCAGCCATATTCCATCAGCTGATCATACCTGGGTCTGGGCAGTGAAGCCCGCAGTAAAATGAAAAACAAGATGAAAACAAAAGTTTTAAGTATAAACCAAACCAGAGGAGGGAGAAAGGCGGGACCCAACCAGCCTCCAAAAAATAAGGTGACTACCATCGCTGAAATGAGGATAATTCCCAGATACTCGCCGATAAAGAACATCCCGAATTTCATGCCCGAATATTCCGAGTGGAAACCGGCCACCAGCTCACTCTCTGCTTCCGGAATGTCAAAAGGCAGCCGGTGCGTTTCAGCAAGGCCAGCAATCATAAAGACGACAAATCCTGCGGGTTGGGTAACGATAAACCAGCAATCCTTTTGCGCCATGATGATGTCGGAAAATCTGAAAGACCCGGAGATCATCACTACCCCCATCAGAGAGAGTCCCATAAATACTTCGTAACTGATCATTTGCGAAGCACCACGCAATGCTCCTAAAAGGGAATATTTGCTGTTAGATGCCCATCCACCGAGCACAATACTGTAAACTCCCAGAGATGACATGGCCAGGAAGAAAAGCAGGCCTATATTCAGATCGGCAATAAGAATGCCCGGGGCATAAGGAATAACCGCAAAACTCATTAGCACTGTAGCGGCGACAATAGCTGGTGCCAACACAAATATGGTCTTATCTGCGAAGGGTGGAATCCAGTCCTCCTTAAAAAACAGCTTAATGGTATCGGCTACCACAATGAACAGCCCAAAGGGCCCGGCACGATTTGGACCATACCTGTCCTGCCAAACGGCCAGCATCCGCCTTTCCAGCCAGATCAGCCAGGCGGCAATGGTAGTTAAAACAAATAACACCACTACAATCATTACGATATATTGAATTACAGTATTCATCTCGTTCTTTTCTTTAAGATTCCTGTTGCCGGCCAGGCAATTCCACTCAGTTCAGGGATAGGATAGGGAATACC
>CAMLDJ010000013.1 GCA_946478755.1 uncultured Pedobacter sp.
ACAGCTGCAATCATTGATTTTAGGTCACATTCAGTGGTAGATCACTCACGTGTGCGTAGCCACGTTAATACACACGGCACAAAGGAAGATATATTAGCCTCATGGATCACCGTACTTAAAAATATTATCGGGAACTATTCCTCAGGCGAGATACTTTTGGGAATTGCCATGCCTGGTCCGTTCGATTATGTAAATGGGATATCGTTGATCAAGAATATGAACAAATATGAATCCCTGTATCTTACAGATATTAAGGCTGTTTTGATCGAGCAGCTGGGACTGTTGCCGGAGAATATTATTTTTAGAAATGATGCAGAAGCCTTTCTCCATGGAGAAGTTAATGGCGGCAATGCTTTGGGATTCAATAGGGCGATAGGGATCACATTGGGTACTGGCCTGGGATCGGCCGTGAGTATTGCTGGGAAAACCACCGATGCAAATCTTGGGGTGAGTTCGTTTAAGCACGGGATAGCAGAAGATTATATTTCCACCAGATGGTTTGTGAAACGTTATGAAGAACTCTCCGGAAAGAAAGTAAAAGATACAAAAGCGCTTGTCGATCTATATGAAAGTGATCCTATGGTGCCTGTACTTTTTAATGATTTTTCCAGAAGCCTTGCAGACTTTCTTTTTCCTTTTATCAAAGCGCACGATGCAGAAGTGGTCATCATTGGAGGAAATATTGCCAAAGCACACCCTTTGTTTCTGAACAAGACCCAGAATGCACTCCGTCAGCAGGGAATTCGGGCCGAATTGAGGATAACCGCATTATGGGAAGATGCTGCAATGCTTGGTGCTGCTTACTCACAGGCAACTGAAATTTTGGCTTCATAAAAGAATGCTCACATTATCTTATCCTTGTGATTTGAGATAGGTACTTTCTGCTGCCAACAGAAATATGTAGTTATTTCGAATAGTATAGGCATAAACCTATACTATGATTTCGAATTTAATGAGTATATCTTGATGTATTTGTTGTCTAGGTAGTATGCACAACATGAGATATACAGCTTTTGCCATAATTACCTTACTATTTTTCTCCGGCAGAACTGCTTCTGCGCAGATTAATGCGGCCAGGCAGTTGGCTTATTGTACAGAACAGGTAAAAAAAACATTGAGAATTATTCCTCATCATGGAAATAATATTCCAAGGAGTATTGTTCCCGGTTCATCTGAATGGAAGTTTGTGGGTTATAAGGACTGGTGCAGTGGTTTTTGGCCTGGAATACTATGGTATAGCTATGAAGCAACAAAATCAAAAACGTTTCTTACTGAAGCAGTGGCTTTTTCCTCAGCGCTTATACCTCTTTCGCAGCACTCAGCTTTCGACCATGACCTGGGCTTCCAGATATTTAACAGTTATGGGAACGGATATAGGCTTACCAAAAATTCTGAATATAAAGAGATTATACTCAAAACAGCCGATACCCTGGCCACCCTGTTTAACCCAAAGGTTGGAACAATCCTGTCATGGCCGAGGGAGGTTCCCGGAATGCAATGGCCACAGCATAATACCATTATTGATAACATGATTAATCTGGAAATGCTTTTTTGGGCATCCCGGAACGGGGGAGAGAAAAGATTATATGATATCGCTTTTTCACATGCCGAGGTAACCATGAAGAATCATTTCAGACCTGACTATTCTGCATACCATGCGGTAATCTACGACCGGGAGACAGGGAAAAAAATCAAAGGACTAACCCACCAGGGATATGCCGATAATTCAATGTGGGCACGTGGCCAGTCGTGGGCCATTTACGGATATACCATGTGTTTCCGCGAAACAGGTAATGCTGCATTTCTTGAATTTGCCCAAAAGGTAAGCGACGTTTATCTGGCAAAACTGCCTACAGATGAAATTCCTTATTGGGATTTTAATGATCCTTCTATCCCCAATGCCCCCAAAGATGCATCATCAGCAGCAGTGGTCGCATCAGGGCTTTTAGAGCTTTCCACTTTTGTTAAGGACAAAGCGAAATCACAAAAATACAGGAGAGCTGCAACACTCATGCTGGCTTCCCTTTCTTCATCAGCGTACCAGAGTAGAAATAAGAATTCGGCCTTTCTTTTACATTCAACAGGGCATAAGCCCAATGGATCTGAAATTGATACATCGATTATATATGCAGATTATTATTACATAGAAGCGCTGTTGAGACTGGAAAAACTTCAAAAAGGGATGAAGCTAAATTAAACCTTTAGTATAATAATAACCATGTAGCTCTCTTTGCGGAATATTGCCGGGCGGGACGTCTGATTTAATTTCTGGTAGCCATTTTTCATATTTAGTTTTAGTAGACCCATATGCCTGTTGCAACCGGAAAACCGAGACTTAATTCAACGGTCTCGCTCACAATATTTTAATAAAATTGGTGCTCATAATGAATTTAGGAACTCTACTCAGGTTTCAGCATTACAAAATAACCTTAAATGGGATGAATCACTCCCTAAAGAAAATAATGATGTAAAAATGAAAATACTACAATATTCTTTAATCATACTTTTAATTTTAGGTGCGTATCTGGCTTATGGTCAGGATAATCTATCAAAGGTATGGACTGCCGACCTGGGAAACGGAACATATAGAAATCCGGTTATACATGCGGATTATTCCGATCCCGACGCGATTAGGGTCGGAGAGGATTATTATATGACGGCATCAAGCTTCAATTGTATTCCAGGACTTCCTATTTTGCATTCAAAGGACCTGGTAAACTGGACATTGGTTAACCATGTACTCAAAATCCAGGAACCAGCTGAAGTCTATGATATTCCTCAACACGGAAAGGGCGTTTGGGCACCCAGTATAAATTACCATAAGGGAGAGTTCAGGATCTATTATCCGGATCCCGATTATGGGATTTTTATGGTCAGGACCAAAAATCCCCTTGGAAGCTGGGAAAAACCTGCACTTATCCTTAAAGGCAAGGGGATTATCGATCCAAGTGTATTCTTTGATGATGATGGACAGACTTATCTGGCTGTAGCATGGGCAGCAAGCAGGGCTGGTGTAAATAGCCTGTTAACCGTTTTCAAGATGAACAGTGATGGTACCCAGGTAGAAGATGAGGGAAAACACGTTTTTGATGGACATGGCAAAAACCATACAGTAGAAGGACCTAAATTTTATAAATGTAACGGGTATTATTACCTTTTTGCGCCTGCCGGAGGAGTGGCAACTGGCTGGCAGCTTGTAATGCGCTCAAAAAATATATATGGTCCATATGAGGAACGTAAGGTTATGGAGCAGGGTAAAACAGCGATCAACGGTCCCCATCAGGGGGCTTTAATCCGTACGCCAAAGGACGAATATTGGTTCCTTCATTTTCAGGACAAGGGACTTTATGGTCGTGTAGTTCACCTTCAGCCTGTAACCTGGAAGAAAGACTGGCCTATTATCGGCTCAGATGCGGATGGCAATGGAATAGGAGAACCGGTTTCTGTCTACACTAAACCATCGGTTTCAGGACCTCATCCAATTTCCACACCATCAGAAAGCGATGAATTTAACGGCCTTGAGCCAGGCCTGCAATGGCAGTGGCATGCCAATAAAAAAATACAATGGTCGGCAATGATCGCTAATAACGGGTACCTAAGGCTTTTTGCCTTTCCCAGCCCGCAAATTAATAAAGGCTTGTGGGATGTGCCGAACCTGCTTCTTCAGAAGTTTCCTGCACCTATTTTTACTGCTACTACTAAGGTCAGCTATTATGTAGAATGGGATGCCTGGCACGAAAAAAAGACTGGTTTGCTCATTATGGGAAATGACTATTCCTATCTCTCTGTCTCTAAAAATGAAAAAGGATTTCAGATCGCACAGGTAATCTGTAAAGACGCTCCAAATAAGGGAACTGAGCAGGTATTGGCTCAAAGACCGTTGAAGTCTGGAGCAGTTTATCTTCGGGCCGAGGTTGCTCAGGAAGGACAGGTAACTTTTTCATACAGTGAAGATGGCGAGCTGTACCACAAAATAGGGGAAACATTTAAAGCGCAGCCTGATAAGTGGATAGGCGCAAAAATCGGGATTTTCTGTACAAGCGGGAGCGGCGTACGTACCGGTGGATATGCTGATTTCGATTATTTTAGGATAACCAGATAAAATCTGCGCGCAGAAATATCTCTCTGGCATAATCAGGGAGCAACTTAAATTGGTTAAGAAACTGATTGTATTTGAAGGGAATATATTCTGTAGTGGGAGATGGTATCACTGAGCCTGTCGAAGGACCCGTTTAAATACCTTTAAGGTGTTTCGACAGGCTCTCCGTAGGAGTCCTTTGGACAACATGACAGCATCTGAGGTGAAACGCCTTTATAATACAACCTCTTTGTATTGGGTATTTTTTCAAATTATTCTTTTTATCGATTAATAGAGTATAAAAAATGCTCCCCTGTGTCATACCAGTATGAAAAACGAAAATCTGCCAGAAAAAATAGATAATGAGAATCTGCCTTTCAACTTTAAGCGGCAGTTAGTTTCAGATGAAGATATCAGAAAGCATTGGGGCCGCATAGCGACAAGGATTTTTGGAGGTGGAGAAACTGAACATTCCCTGGAGCCAAAGGATAAAGAGGGAGAACAAGGCTTAATATGACTTAGCCGGGAACGAAACTTTCCCGGAACTATATTTTTTACCCGTTCAAGCAAGATAATCTGCTGATGGCCACACATACTTTTTTAGAACAACCACCAATACGCCTAACATTTTTATGAAATTTTACCAACACACTTTTCTGACACTACTTTCCCTTCTTGCATTTTTTTTGGCATCGGCCCAAACAACTACTGTAATTTCTGAACAAATACTTTATTCCCCGGATAAGTCGCTTGTGGTCCATTTTTTCCAAAAGGAAGCCGCAGATCATAAAAAGGCGTTTTTTTATCAATTATCCTATAAAGGAAAAAATGTTATTCAGGAGTCAAAACTTGAACTGGAACTTGATAATCACCTTTCAGAAAGTGCAATGGCACTAAAGGTAGATACCCATCAAAATTGGTTTGACAACCTCGAAATAAAGAATTTAGTGCATACGCAAAAAGATACAATCTGGACTCCTGTTTATGGAGAAAGGAAATTTATCCGTGATCATTATAATAGTCTGGTGATTAAAACGGTGAAGGACGATAATCCGATATATGAGATGAATATCGAATTCCGGGCCTATAATCAGGGTATTGCATTCCGCTTTTTCTTTCCGGAAAATGTTAAGGGGACCTATTACCGGATCATGTCAGAAAATACAGAATTTAAGTTTGAAGAAGGCGCCTTAGCCTGGAAAGCAAACTGGGCACAGGCACCATATCATAAGGTTGCATTAGAGAACTGGGATGGTGAGGCTGAGCGGCCACTGACTCTTGAACTGAAAAATGGCCTGTTTGTATCTCTCTTAGAAGCACAGATGGTAGATTATTCAAGAACGAAATTCAAGCTTAGCGGAAAAAATACAATAAGTACAGCCATGTTTACCCCCGTTGATCTTATTTCTCCGGTAGCTACGCCGTGGAGAGCGGTAATGGTAACCGAAACTGCAACCGGGATTGCCGAGGGAACAGACCTGATTCTAAACCTGAATGAGCCATCAAAGATAAAAGATCAAAGTTGGGTAAAACCGGGAAAGATTATGCGCGTGATGTCGCAAACTACAAAAGATGCACTGGAGAATATCGATTTTGCCGTAAAAAGAAATCTGCAGTATATTCTCTTCGATTGGAAATGGTACGGTCCTGCTTTTAGTTTCAGTTCTGATGCCTCAAAAGTTGCCATCTCAGATTTCGATCTGCCTCAGATCATCAGGTATGGAAAAGAAAAGGGAATAGGGGTATGGTTATATGTAAACCAACAGGCGCTGTTGATGCAGAGCGATAGCCTTTTTTCAATCTATAAAAAATGGGGTATTGCCGGCGTTAAATTTGGTTTTGTACATTCAGGATCACACCGTTGGACAACATGGGTAGAAAAAGCCATACAACAGGCTGCACAAAACCAGATAATGGTAAATATCCACGATGACTGGCGCCCAACAGGCGAGCAGCGCACCTGGCCTAATCTGATGACCTCCGAAGGAATAAGAGGGAATGAAGAAATGCCCGATGCCACCAGTAACACGGTAATGCCCTTTACCAGGTATATTGCAGGAGCTGCGGATTATACCATCTGTTATTTCGATCCAAGGATAAAAACTACCCATGCACATCAGCTCGCGCTTGCAGCAATTTATTTTAGCCCCATCCAAACCCTATATTGGTACGATAAACCGAGCTTTTATAAAGGGGAGCCCGAACTCGAATTTTGGGACAAGATTCCAGTTACCTGGGATGAAACAAAGGTTTTGTCGGGAAACCCCGGTGAATACGTTACAACAGTCAGGCGAAGTGGCGAGGAATGGTTTTTAGGTAGCATTACCAATAATGAGGCCCGTAAGCTAGAATTGAAGCTTGATTTTCTTCCCAAAGGACAAAAATTTGTCGCCAGGATTTATAATGACGACAATACGGTTGGCACTGCCACCAAGGTAGGGATAAAAGACATAGCGGTTGACTCAAAATCTATCCTGAAACTGGATCTCCAGGCTTCAGGAGGTGCTGCAATCTGGCTCCACAAAAAATAATCATTAAAGAGGATTACAATAACAATAAAATGGACAATAAACCTGCTTTTACCGAAAAAAGATTCCTTTTTACCTTTATCCTGGTTACTTCCCTGTTTATGTTATGGGGAGTAGCACACTCCATGAGTGATGTGCTTAATAAACATTTTCAGAATGTGCTTAACGTATCAAAAGCACAGTCTGGCCTGATCCAGTTTTCCGTTTTTGGTGCCTATTTTATCATGAGCATTCCTGCCGGAATTTTTCTGAAAAGATTTGGCTACAAGGCAGGCGTAATATTAGGACTTGGACTGTTTGCTACCGGGACTTTTCTCTTTGTTCCTGCTGCAAATGCAGAAAGTTTTGGTTTTTTCAGGGTAGCACTTTTTATTCTCGGCTGCGGAATGGCAACGCTCGAAACTGTTGCACACCCTTTTGCGGCTTCCCTTGGCGATCAGCGTACCAGCGATAGAAGAGTAAACTTTTCGCAGTCTTTTAATGCGATAGGGGCGATAATCGGTCCGGCAATAGGAACATTCTTTTTACTCCGGGCAACTTCCGGTGGCCATGAAAACTCGCTAGATTCAGTAAAATTGCTTTATGCAGGGCTTGGTGGATTTATCCTGATCGTGGCGGTGGCTTTTTTCTTTATCCGCATTCCAGACCTAATTGATCCTCATAGTAATTCCGATGCGCCAATAGCTGCGAAGAACATTGACATCGCGCCGGGAAAAAGGCTTTTTCAGCACAGGCACTTTGTCTGGGCAGTAGCTGCTCAATTTTTTAATGTAGCGGCACAAGCGGGCACCTGGAGTTATTTTATAAACTACGGGCATGAGAAGATGGGCTTTTCTGATGAGAAGGCAGGAAACTTTATGGTTTTGTTTATGGTAATGATGGCGCTTGGAAGATTCGTTGGCACTTACCTGATGAAATTTATAGCTCCAAATAAGATCCTCGCAGCATTCGCCATTTGCAGTATCGTTGCCTGTGTTATTGTAGCCCAAAGCTGGGGCTGGACATCATATTGCGCCCTGCTGAGCATCAATTTTTTCTTTAGTATTATGTTTCCTACCATCTTTAGCCTGGGTCTGAAAAATCTCGGTTCACATACCCAGCAGGCTTCCTCATTTATTTCAATGGGTGTAGTTGGCGGAGCTGTAATGCCTTATTTTATGGGTAAGATAGCCAATGTGGATGTCGCCCATGCATATTATCTGCCCATCATCTGTTATATAGTGATCTTTCTTTTTGCGGCCAGATTTTTTAAGGTAATCAGATAGATGATTTTCAGCGTGCTTTTGCTTTCTACCTTTAATCGGGTATGAAATTCGACATACACTGATATTGCGGATAAGGGTTGCCGGAGTGGAATTTGGTGTGATGAGGCTGTATCATAGGCAATTTTACCTAACATGCTGTCCAAAGGACTCCTACGGAGAGCCTGTCGAAACACTTTAAAGCATATTTAATGAGTCCTTTGACAGGCTACCATTGACGTTATTTTGCAATTGCTTACTAATAAGATATTTGCGGCACTATGCATTTCCACCATGCTAGGCCATAGCACCGTATCCCCCGTTCCACTTAAATCCGGCCTAACAAATTTTTCGGGCTGCACTGTTCTGGCCGCACAACTGCCTTCAAAAGAAAAATTTTCAGCCGGCATTTTTTTGTTTCTTTTTGATGCCAAAAAGAAAGAGCCCTTCGGCGGCGGTGAGCCGAGGCAAGACCGCGCCGTAGGATAAGAGAAAACAATTGTACGTCACTCATATTGATTTTAAACAATTAATTAACCCTCAGGATGACAAATCAATATTTATCATACAACCTCATCAGCATATTTATCTGGTCTATTTGAAGTTTAATGCAATTTTTGATTTTTATGACTTTTTAATCATACGGCTTTAAGAAAAAAAAATATTCTTGACAAGGCGAGATCTTTGTTAATTTTCCGATTAGGAAAAAAACTAAAAAACAGAGTATACAGATCATTTCCCTGTGTCTTTAAGATAATCCTGCCATCCAAATTTTTATATGCTTTTGGCAGTTGGTGGAGGGTAAATACCAAATATTAAATACAAGAATTATGGATGTTTTTTACAAAAAATTATGGCAGGTAAGTGCAGTGCACTTATTTCTACTGCTGTTTTTTTGTTGCACCACTGCTTTTGCACAAACGCAGGTAGTGACGGGGAAAGTTGTGGATGCGGCAACAGGCGACCCGATTCCGGGCGCTACAGTTAAAGTGGTCAGTTCTAATATAGGCGTTTCGGCCGACGTGAATGGAAGTTTCACCCTTAATGTCCCTGTGGGCGCCTCGATACAGATTACTAGCGTTGGTTATAAAAATGTAGTATTGAAAGCGGAAACAGGCAGGCTGATGTTAGTCAAATTATCTTCTAGTACTGAACTTGATGATGTTGTAGTAGTAGCATACGGTACTCAGAAAAAAGCAACGGTTACCGGTGCGATTTCTACCATCAATTCAAAAACATTTCAGGATCGTGGGCCTACCAATAACCCGATTGCCAACATCCAAGGACAGGTTCCAGGGGTTGTGGTAACCAGAACCTCTGCACAGCCAGGAAGGGAAAACTGGAATTTTCAGATCAGGGGAGCAACCTCTATTAATAACCAGGATCCATTGATCATTCTTGATGGGGTAGCATTGAACAATAACAATGCATTAAATTCAATTAATCCAGATGATATTGATAATGTATCAATTTTAAAGGATGCGGCAGCAGCTATTTATGGAGCAAGGGCGGCTTATGGTGTAGTACTGATTACGACCAAAAAAGGCAAGAGCGGACAGTTCGTGGTACAATATAGCCCGACAATTTCGCGTAAACTGATTGGTCTTCAGCCTGAAATGGCAAATATGGAGCAGTGGGCAAAAGGTTTAATTGAGGCCAAAATCAACGATAATTATGGCGTAATACCAGCAACAGATCTATGGTACCAAATGGCTAATTTTGCAATTGCGAACAACGGCAATGTGATTTTAGCTTCACAGATTCCCGGTTATAATGGATCGGCTATCACTCCCGGACTTTTTTATAACGGACTGCCCGTACCTACTTTTGGTGATGTAAAAGAGCTTAATTTTACCGATACCAGAATGTCGGAAATCCTTTGGGGCGCAGCCACTTCTACACAGCATAACCTGAGCCTGGCAGGAGGAAACGAAAAAAATACCTTTCGTGCATCGCTGGGCTATCTTAACGACGGCAGTCAGCTCCAGTTTGGAAATAATGGAAACCAGCGTTATAACCTTAGGTTGAACAATGGCTTCAGATTCAATGAAAAAGTTCAGTTGGAAACCAATGTCTCGCTTGAACAGAATAATATTCAACAACCAACATTATATACTACAGGTCCATACAGCGCACTGGGAAATGGTTTTCAGCCTGGAATCCCGGCATTTACACAATCTGGCAGACCTTACCAGTGGGGTGGTGTAATCAGTCCACCAGGATCATTAAGGGATGGTGGTGATAACCTGGAAAATAATACCAGGATTTTATTAAACTCGACAATAAATTATAAACCTGTAAAACACCTTACCTTTTCGGGTACTGCAGGATATAACATGTGGTATCAGGATAACAAGGTGCAGGCAAAAGCAGTACAGTTCTATTCCTATGATGACCGTTACCTGATCTCAACAACACCCAGTAGAGGTACAGCTGGTAATGTTACCGGAAATGCCAATTATTTCAGGCAGACGGTTAACGATAAATATTATAACCTCATTGGTAAGGTAACCTATGAAAATACATTTGCGAAACACCATAATGTAACTGTCCTTGCGGGCGGATCATATGAAAGGGACGAATACAACATGTTCAATACCCGCACCTATAACCTGGGTAGTGACGATATCCCTTCGTTGAACCTTGGTCTCAGTAACGGAACTGCGGGTTTTGTTACCAACGATGAAGCTAGAAACCATTATGCCATTGGTTCGTACTTTGCCAAAGGTACTTATGATTATGATGGTAAATATCTTTTCGAAGGCAGTGTAAGGTACGATGGTTCGTCTAAATTTATCGATGATAAACGCTGGAAAACTTTTTACAGTGCCCAAGTGGGTTATAGGCTCTCAGAGGAGGCTTTTATTAAGAAATTGGATGTGTTTTCTGATCTTAAAATCAGGGCATCATATGGCACTGCGGGTAACCAGGGAGGTATCGGGTTATATGACTACCTTCAATCATTGAATGTAGGAAGCAGTGGTGTTCTATTGGGGCCGAACATCGCAACAGCAACTACCACCACAGGAAACCTGGTTTCCCTGAACAGGACATGGGAGACTGTTGTTAACAAAAATCTTGGTCTTGATTTTGGACTTTTAAAAGGAAAATTGACAGGGACTTTCGAACTTTTCGAAAAACGCAACAAGAATATGCTTATTAGCATAACCTATCCCGGAACGCTTGGAATCGGTGCACCGCAGTCAAACAACGGCGAGCTAAAAACATGGGGATGGGAGGGGATCGTGACCTGGAGGGATAAGATCGGAAGCGTAAATTATTCTGTTTCTGCCAACATTACCGATAGCCAGAACAAGATTATTTATCTGAACGGAGCACCGCTAATAAATGCTGGATACAATAGTGCAGTGGAAGGCTATTCACTTGGATCTTATTTTGGCCTCCAATATGCAGGGCGCCTTCAAACACAGGCCGAGGTTGATGCCTATAATAAATTTTATGCTCCTGGAGGGATTGTAAACGGGATAGGTATTCCGATTGCGAGCCCATTGACCAACCTTCCTGGACAGTTATCAGGCCTTCGGCCTGGAGACAATTCGTTTGCAGATGTAAACGGTGATGGAAAACTGACAAATGGTACATCTACATCTAATATGGGTGACTTTGTTTACTTGGGAAGTGATATCCCACGGTATACATTCGGTTTAAACCTGAGTATGCAATGGAAAGGTTTTGATCTGACAACCATCTTTCAGGGAGTCGGAAAACGCACTATTTTCAGGTCAAATGGAAGCGCGAATAACTGGCGGATACCCTATCAGTCACTTAGCCAGGCTCAGGTTACTGCCTGGATAGGAAATACCTGGTCGCCTGAAAATACTGGTGCTTATTACCCGAATCTTCATGCCAATACGACACTTAATGCCTACAATTATCAGGCATCTACCTGGTCAGTTGAGAATGGAGCTTACCTACGCCTGAAAAATGTTGTAGTGGGTTATACCCTTCCAAAAGTGCTAATGGCCAAATCACATCTTTTTAGCGGCCTTAGACTTTATGCTTCTGGAAGTGATTTGTGGGAAGTTAGCGGAATCAAGGACGGTTGGGATCCGGAAGTTACGAGGACTACCGCAGGCAATGAGCGTTACCCTTTTTACCGTTATCTAACTTTTGGTGCCAACCTTACTTTTTAATAAAAAGGTCATGAAAAATATAACATATAAAACAGTATTCTCCCTGGCGATGATTTTCCTGATGGCTGCATCGGGATGTAAAAAATCATTGGATCTCCTTCCTCTGGATCAACTTTCAGAGGTTGCATATTTTAAGAATGCAAATGATTTTAAAACTTTTGCCAACCAATATTATGGCTATCTGAGAAACTTTAATAATTCCTTTGCCGATAACCCGCATTATGATGGCAGGGCCGATGTATTTGGTGGCGGTGGTGCCTTTGGCTCAGGTACTAACACCGTTCCTGTTACGGATGGAAATTGGAATAGCAATTATACCCGGATCAGGGCCTGCAATTTTTTGCTTGAAAAAGCGGCAGCTTTTGCAGATAAAGCGAGTATAGCGCAATATGTTGCGGAGGCAAAATTTTTTAGGGCATACGCCTATTTCGACTTGCTACAGCTGTATGGCGGTGTTCCGCTTATTACAAAAACTTTGGATCTGGAATCGCCAGAACTTTATGGTGCAAGGGCGGCTAGAGAAGCAATAGCAGATCAAATTATTGCTGATCTGGAGGCAGCCATCCCTGATCTTCCGGTATCAATTACTTCAACCTCGACCGATTTCGGACGGGTAAGCAAGACTGCTGCACAGGCTTTTTTAGGCCGTGTTGCACTTTATGAAGGAACCTGGCTTAAATTTAGGAATGGTGATGCCACCAGGTTTAACAACCTCCTTGATAAATCGGCAGCTGCCTCCAATGCGGTAATTTTAAGTAACCAGTTTGCATTGTTCGGCACAGCAGCATCTAATGCATTAGGCGGAAATAGTACCGTTCTGGGAGATTCAGCACAGAAATACCTGTTTATCCTCGAAAATCCAAAATCCAATCCGGCTGGAGTAAATAAGTCGGCGAACCATGAATATATCCTTTCTTATCGATACGATGATGTGATAAAAACGATTAATACGAACATCAGCAGGCAGGGAACGCAGATTGGCCCCCAACAGAAATTTGTAAATGCTTTTCTTTGCCAGGATGGATTACCTATCGAAAAATCTCCTCTTTTCCAAGGGTTTCAAACTTATGGTTCGCAGTTTGTCAACAGAGATAATAGGTTAAAGTATACCATAAGGGTATTAAACGGTTATTATTGGTATGGTAACGCCAACTTTAGGATTACCTGGTTGAACGATGCTGCCGATAATGCCAATTCTACAGGTAAGGTTGTTCAGATAGGCGGCTATGTAAACCAAAAATGGGTTTCTGAACGCAATGTGCCAGATACGAAAGAATCTGAAGATTATCCTGTACTCAGGTATGCTGAGGTTTTATTGAACTATGCCGAAGCAGTATACGAAAGAAACGGGACCATTGGGGATGCCGATCTGGATAAATCTCTAAATCTTGTACGCCTGCGCGCCAACAAGACAATGCCTAAACTTTCGAACGCGTTTGTGGCTACGAATGGGCTTGATTTTCGCACCGAAATCAGAAGAGAACGTTTTACCGAGCTTTATTACGAGAACTTCAGGTTTGATGATATCAAGAGATGGCATAGTGCAGGAACCGATCTGGTAACCAATGTTGGTGGATCAGCTTATGGAAATGCTGCTGGATTTGTTAGTCCATGGCCAGTTTCCATTAGATTTACCGGAACGCAGGCTCAGTTAGGGCCAAACCAGTTAGCAACTGTGCCAACAAACGCTAAAGACGCCAATGGAAATTTGATTTTAGACAATACAGCCCGTACTTTTTCCGAACGGAATTATTTATATCCCATTCCTACACAGCAGTTAACCTTAAATCCAGCCCTGATCCAGAATCCAGGATGGTAATTTTTTAGATTTTAGTTCTTTATCTACCCAGTTGCCGAATGGTGGCTGGGTTTTTATGCTTTAAAATTTTTGAGAAAAGGCTGGATTTTATCAATATACCAATAGCTTATTCAACCTGGCTATAGCTAGCCATTTAGTTTTTGGCGACAGCGTATGAATTAAGCTCAAATATGTCCCTATTGTAATAATGTTTCATTATTTTAGTAACCAACAATTGCAAAACTGTGCGAAGAATATTGCTGATCTTTCTTTTCCTATATGCCGGTCTGTGTGTCGCCTCACAGCGAGATTCGCTCAGTGTACGCCATCTGGAAATAGAAGATGGGCTGTCCAATAATTATATCCGCTGTGTTTATCAGGACAGAAAAGGATTTTTCTGGTTTGGTAGCAGGGATGGCCTCAACCGTTATGATGGATATGGTTTCAAGGTGTTCAGGAATGAAATCGGTAATAAAACTTCCCTTATTCATAATATTATACATGCAATTAACAGTGATACAGATAATAACATATGGATCGGGACCAGGCAGGGCTTAAGCATCTATAATGATAAAAAAGGCATCTTTACCGAAGGCTCATGGCATGACCCTATAAAAGGGACAGATTTACCGATTACAAAAGTAATCAGAGATCTTGTACCTGGTATAAACAATACCATGCTCGTCGCGACCGAAGGAATTGGGCTGTTGAGGTTCGGCAAAGGGAAGACTGTAGGCGAGCAGATTCCCCTTTTGATAAATGGTAGGCGCACTTTTTCCTATGGTGTGCAATCCGTCAGGCTGGATGATAAGGGAAAAGAGTGGGTGTTTGTACAAAATCTCGGACTTTATTATTTTGAACCAAAAGTGCGGGCACTGGTACTGGCTAGCGCTGATGTTGTTCTTGCGCTCTCTTTGGGGGTAAGTGGCGGACAGGTGTATATTGGCACCTATAACGGTCTGTATCACTATGACCCAGTCAGAAGGAAAAATACGGCCATTACCGGCAGTGGAATCGAAGGGAAGTCAATTCTTGCTATCGCCCCTGACAGCCATAATATTCTTTATCTGGGAACAAATGGAGATGGAGTGTTCCGTTATGATCCGGCAAGTGGAGGCGTGCAGCTGTTGGGTAATGAAATCAATAACGGTCTGACTGGTGAACAGATCTACTCCATATTTATCGATAAAAACGATAGAAAATGGATAGGAACTTATTCAGGAGGGGTAACCATTCTTGATCCGGTAAAAAAAATATTCCAGACCTGGGCGCACAATCCACAGGGAAATTCTATTCCCGGAAACTCAATATCAGCGTTTTTAGCTCCAAAAGATGGAAAACTTTATATCGGCACCGATGGTACCGGGCTTAGCATCTGGGATAGGAAGTTAAACCAATTCACCAATTATAAGCATGCTGCAGACCCTAACACGATATCCAGTAATTTTATTTCATCAATGGTTTCCGACAGTCATGGGGATATCTGGATCGGAACCTTTACGGAAGGTGCCAACCGTTTCGATCCAAAGACAAGGAAATTTACCAGGTATAAAATCGTAGATCCGCAGACTGGGGTTGAAAGCAAGGTCGCTTTTACGGTATTTGAGGATCAGGACCATGATATCTGGGCGGGAACCCTTAGGCGGGGAAGCCTTCTTGGAGGGCTTTATCGCTTTAACCGCGGTTTGGATAAGTTTGAACTTTTCGATCAGAAACTGGGTGATCTGTTTACAATGATGCAGGCCGGGGATGGCCAAATTTGGGCAGGCAATCTTGATCAGTTGATCCAGGTTGATAAAAAAGGAAAAAAACACAGGTTTTATAATCTTGGCTACACCGTTCGGGTGATATTTGAAGATAAAAAAGGACTGCTCTGGATAGGGACTGAAGGTGGTGGACTCATCATTTTTGATCCTTTTAAAAGAAAGGTGGTATCGAGGTTAACCACTGCCAACGGCCTTTGTAATAATTCAGTACTGAGCCTGATCCCTGATAACCAGGGAAATCTCTGGATGAGTACCTATTTCGGAGTATCGTGCTATAACTTTGATCAACGTACCTTCAGAAGTTTTTATCAGAGTGACGGCCTGCAGAGCAACCAGTTCCAGATCAATGCGGGAATCAAACTTGGTACGGGGGAAATCGTTTTCGGGGGCATAAAAGGGTTTAGTCTTTTCGATCCGCGGGAAATTATTCCACACAGCCAGATGCCGAGCCTGTTTCTTACCGGAATAACCATTAATAATACGCCGCTGGAAGAAAACCTGAAACTGATTGTGGATGAAGATAAGATTGCCATCAGGGAAATAGAGGTGCCTTATGATCAGGCAGTATTTACCTTTTCGTTTACTGCACTCGAATTTTCATCCCCAGAGAAGATTTTCTATAAATATTTTATGGATGGCTGGGACAGGGGGTGGACAAATTCGGGAAAGGACAGAAAAGCAACCTATACGCATATTTCTGAAGGAAGTTATATATTTCGGGTAAAGAGTACAAATACGGAAGGGATGTGGGGACGCAATGAAATTACCCTGAAGATTAGAATACTTCCACCATGGTACAGAACTTGGTGGGCCTACCTGGGATATATCGCCATCATCTCTTCAGTTATCTATGTATATCTTAGATATCGGTCGGCACAGACCCGTTTAAAATATGAAGTTCAGATTGTAAACCTTGAATCCCAAAGGAAAAAAGCTGAATATGATACGCAGGTAGCCCTGCATAATATGGAACGTTTGGCGCATGACAAAGAGAGGCTCATCAATGAGCAGGAAAAAGCACTTGCCGAGAAGCGCATGTCGTTCTTTACCAATATATCTCATGAGTTCCGTTCTCCACTTTCCCTGATTATTAATCCGATTAATGACCTGATCAAAAACAGTAGTGTGGAAGGTAAGGAAAATGCGGAGCTCAGCATGATCCAGCGAAATGCCAAAAGGATGCTGTCGCTGGTAGATCAGCTGCTGCTCTTCAGAAAAGCAGAAGAAGGTTTTGAGCACATTAAAGCTACTAAGCTTGATCTTGAAAAGCTATCCAGAGAGGTTTTTTATTGCTTTGTTCAACAGGCCTCGGCCAAGGAGATCGATTATAGGTTTGAAAGCACTGCTGTTGATAAGGAAGCTTATGCCGATAGGATAAAGATCGAAATTGTGCTGTTTAACCTGATTTCCAATGCCCTGAAATATACGCCAAAAGGAGGAGAAATAGTGATAAGCTTAACCGAAGAGGATCAAAGTCTTTTGATCACCGTCCAGGATTCTGGTCCCGGCATTCCTGATACCGCAGGGGAAAAGATTTTTGACCGTTTTTATCAGGCAGAAAGAAAAGACGGGAACCATAAAGCTGGCTTTGGGATCGGGCTCTATCTGGCAAGACAGTTTATGGAAGCACATTCTGGCCATATTTCTTATAAAAATAGGGCCGAAGGTGGATGTGTATTCAATATCTGTCTCCTAAAAGGAAAAGAACATCTTGTTGGGCAGATCATTGAAGAAGAACAGGAAGGCTCAGAAGCGCTTTTTAATGAAATGTATGCTGCTGCACTTCCTGAATCTGCAGCGCAAAATAATATCAGTCTGGATGTAAACCTGGTTAGCGATAGACAGTCTATTCTGGTTGTTGATGACGAAAGGGATATCCGTCAGTATATTTCCAGTCTTTTCTCTGGCATTTATACTGTTTACCAGGCAGAAAATGGCGAACAGGGACTTCAGCTCGCGGCGGAAAAACTTCCAGACCTCATCATTACAGATTTCAAAATGCAAGGAATAGATGGGATAGAATTCTGTCAGATGATCAAATCCAATCCTACGCTTTCCTATATCCCCGTCATTCTATTAACGGCAAGTTCATCTCAGGAAGTGAAGCTGAAAAGTGTACATGGTGGTGCTGATGACTATATTAACAAACCCTTCGAACGCGAATACCTCATTGCCAGGGTAGCCAATCTGCTGCGTAACAGGAATAATCTCCAAAACTATTTCTATAACGAAATTACCCTTAAAAGTAATGCTGTGGTGGTATCTGAAGAGTACAAGAAATTTTTGGATACCTGTATCCTGGTTGTTGAAAATCACCTTACCGATTCCGACTTTGGCATAAAGGCGCTTGCCGATGAGATAGGAATGAGCCACTCCAATTTGTATAAACGTGTGAAAAGCATTTCAGGACAATCGGTGAATTCCTTCATCCGCTTCATCCGTTTGAGGAAGGCTGCAGAGCTGATGATCAACTCAGACCATAATGTAACCGAGGTAGCTTTCCGTTCGGGATTTAATGATGCCAAATATTTCGGCAAACAGTTCTCAAAACTTTTTGGAGCAACCCCCTCTGAATTTATCAGAAAACACAGGAAGACTTTCAATAAAAGGTATAAAATGAAATAGATATGTTTCATCATACTGCCGATTTTAAGGGTAAAATGGCTTTTTAGGTATTGCTAAAGCGGTTTGGCGAAAATACACTCCTATTTTACGAATTTATACCCATCATTTTTTTTAGCTCGTACCATCTTCGTATCAACCAAATATTGATATGTTATGATGACTGAGAAATTGATTGCACTATGGGAAGGAACACTAAGGGGAAATGAGCGCGATTATGCACAATTGCATGCAAAACTTTATCCAAAGCTTTTCGTTTTTACCACCAGGATGTTAGATGATGATGACCTGGTAAATGATCTTTTACAAGACCTTTTTATTAAGTTCTGGGAGAACAGAGAAAAAATCGGAACGATCAGGAATGTGGAGGCCTACTTTTATAGATCTGCCAGGTCGATCGTACTTAACCACATCCGTCTCACCAAACACCGCGAAACTAAGCTGACCTTAATGCCCGCTCCAAGCTTAGTCTTCTCGGCAGAGGAGATCATGGTATCTAATGAATCAGATTCGTTGATGAAGCAACAGATGGTAACAGCACTCAATTCGCTTCCTGCCAAACAGCGGGAAATACTCACCATGCGTTTTTATGATGAGCTTAGCTATCCACAGATTGCCGATATTCTTAAGATCCGTTATCAGTCAGTAATAAACCATGTTTATCGTGCGGTACAAACGCTTCGGCAGGTCTCAGACCTTTCATCCGTTTATGCAGCTTAGTAAAAAAAATGAAACTATATAAAATGAGAATGAACCATAAAGGCAAATGTCTGTTCAGATTTGTCATTGTCCTGTTTGCGCTGTTATACACGGCAACAGGTATGGCACAGCAACGAAAATCAATCCTTCCCGGCGAACTTTGGCCAGATGATAAGGGAAACCATATCCAGGCACATGGGGGAGGGATTACAAAAGTGAATGATACCTATTATTGGTATGGAGAAGAGCGCCGTCAGGGACTGGATTCTAATTATAGGTACGTGAGCTGCTATTCATCAAAAGATCTGATGAACTGGAAATTTAGGGGAGATGTATTTAAAATGACCGATCCTGACAGCCTTGGAAAAAAATGGGTATTGGAACGCCCAAAGGTTTACCATAACATCAAAACCAGAAAATACATCATGTATATGCATATCGATGGGCAGGTAAAGGGCCAGAAAGGTAATTATAGCTATGCGCGGGTAGGTGTGGCAATTGGTGATTCTCCAACAGGACCCTTCAACTTTATTCGTACTTTCCGCCCCTTAGGCCAGGAAAGCCGTGATATAGGCCAGTTTATAGATGACGACGGATCTGCTTATCTTATTTTTGAAGACAGGCCGGTTAAAGGCTTTCATATTGCGAAACTTTCTGAGGATTACCTGGATGTTGAAAAAGATATCTGTATCATTAAAGCACCCCTGGAAGGCGGAGCGGTGGTAAAATATAATGGACTTTATTATGCGATTGGTTCAGCACTGACCAGTTGGAACCCAAATCCCAATAAGTACGCAACTGCTAAATCCCTGGCAGGACCATGGTCCGAATTCGAAGATATTGCTCCTGCTCAGACCAATACCTATGGATCACAGTCTACCTTTATGCTTAAGGTTGTAGGCACAAAATCAACTGCTGTAATCTTTGTGGCCGACAAATGGAAACCCCGCACCCAATGGGATTCCCGATACCTTTGGATGCCCCTGGAAATTGGTGATGGCAAACTCAGGCTTCCCGAACCTAAACCATGGCGTATCAATGTGAAAACAGGAGAAACAGCGTTCATAAAATAATTTAATCCCAAACTATGAAAAAAATACAGTGTCTTTATTTAATAGTTTATTTTCTGTTTTTTTTAAGTTCCATTTCATCAGCACAGCAGAAATTCATACATCCTGGTATCCTCTTTTCAAGCTCAGGTCTACAAAGAATACATCAGACCGCCCAGGATAAAAGTTCGGTCGGTTACGCATCTTTTGAGCTATTAAGGGATAATCCACTGGCCAGCGCAGACTATAAGATGAAAGGGCCGTTCAGGGTAATATCCAGGGATGGGGAGTTCGGGAATACCAAGAGCCGGATGGAAGCAGATTTCAGCGCGGCTTATCTTAACAGTCTTATGTGGATAGCTACACGCGATCAAAAACATGCCGAAAAGGCCATTGCAATATTGCTGGGTTATGCAGATTCCCTTCAGCGCATTCCACCTACCAACGATGCACCATTATTGGTCGGATTGGAAGGAACCAAGATTATCAATGCCCTGGAAATTCTGAAACACGATTTTAAAAGGGCAGACCCCAGAAAGCTTGAGCGGATAGCCCAAATGGTAATAGGGATTTTTTTGCCAGTCTGTGAGCAGTTTTATGCAAGCCCTGCTTATACAAATGGAAATTGGGGACCCATAGTGACAAAATTCTACCTCTCGGCCGCAATCTATTTTGATGATCAGAAAATGTATAATAAAGCTGTACATTTTTATCTCCATGCTAATGATAATGGATCCATAGCCAATTATATAGATGGGGAAACCGGACAGATCCAGGAAAGCGGTAGAGACCAGGGGCATTCCCAATTAGGGATCGGGGCAATGGCCACTATCTGCGAGATTGCATGGAAACAGGGGGATGACCTTTATGGCGCACTTGATAACCGGCTGTTAAAAGGATTTGAATATACTGCCAGCTATAACCTCGGCAACGAGGTTCCGTTTAAAAAATGGAAGGATATTACCGGAAAATATAGTGATTGGGAACAGATATCTGTTACGGGAAGGGGTAGGTTTATCCCCATCTACCAAATGGTTTACAACCATTATGTACGGAGAAAGGGGCTTTTAATGCCTTTTACCCAGCAGGTAATATCAAAAATGGGCGCAGAAGGTTATGATCGTGATCAACCGGGTTTTGGAGGCTTACTTTACCTTGGCAGCAAATAGTTTTACATTATCAATCATCATTTTATCTGATTCTTTTTTTCGATTCCCTTAGGGCAGTCAATGTCATTAAGTTAAGCGCGGCGGTCGTCAGTCTGTCCGAAGGACTCCTGTGGAGAGCGTAGTCGAAGACTTCTTTAGATTGATCAAGCGCAAATAAATGCTCTTCGACTAGGCTATCATTGGCAGATCTCTATAGAAAGATCGTCATTGCGAGGCACGAAGCAATCTTAAGACGATCGCTAACAACCTGCGCATTAAGATTGCTTCGTCGGCTGAAAAAGCCTTCTCGTAATGACGATTCCTCAAAGCCTATACTGGCATCTGGATTAGTATCTGATAATAAACGTGAAAAAGACGTTCATTTTGCTAAACTGGTTTTGTTTAATTAAGTTTGGGTAGCCAGATATAAGCAATTCACATAACCAGGATATTCTCCAACAAACAATTTTTGGATATTTAGAGTATCACAGCGGCAACCTGGTGTCATTATTCATGAAATCCGAAAATCTTTTATCCTGTCGGATCTTTCATTAACATAAAAGAAACCCTATAACCATTGATGAATAAAGTTATCATATTTCTGATTTTTCCCTTACTGATGCAATTTGTGGACAAAGCTTTTGGCCACGTTCCGGCTCCAGTTTCTCCAAAAAGTATTTATGTTTCCGCATCTGGGAGCGATAGGGCAAATGGCTCGGTAACAAAACCTTTAAGAACAATTAGTTATGCTGTTTCAAGGGCAATGCCTGGAGATAGGATACTTGTTTCGGCAGGAGTTTACCGTGAATCGGTAGTGTTTGAACGTGGTGGAAGTTCGGAGCACAAAAGGATTACGCTGCAGGCCTTAAACCAGGCAAAAGTTATGATCAAAGGTTCTGACCGGAAGACAGGCTGGGTAAAGGATAAGAACAAACTTTGGAAATGTATGCTGGATTCTTTCCAAACCGGGATGATGCTCTTCTTCAATGATAAAAAAATGGTTAATGTATCTACCCTTCAGGAGTGCAGTAATGCGCTGCGGTGGACTAAGACCATGGAAAATGGAAAAACGATAATATTGGCAAATTTCGGTACATCGGACCCCAATGTTGGGCTAACGGAAATTTCGGTCAGAAATGTCGGGATCAGTGCAAGGTCTGGTGTAGATTATCTTACCATTGAGGGGATTGCTATCAGTCAGATTTTTAACGATTATGCCTCTATTTATGCAGAACAGCCCGGCGCAATAGATACTAAAAATGGAAAGTATTGGAATATAATAGGCTGTTCCATCAGTGAATGCCACGCTGTAGGCATTTCTATAGGCATAACCGGGCATGTTTATGCAGATGCTAATCCAGGAAGGCCAGAATTTAACGATTATACAGATCTGGCTTCGGTTGGGCATCACAATATCAAAGGAAACCATATTTTCAACTGTGGTCAAGCAGGTGTTTTTGGGTTGATTGGTGGTACTTCAAGCACTATCCAAGATAACCTGATAGAGAACATCAACCAGGATGGCGGTTATACGGGCAATGAATCTGCGGGCATTAGGCTGGCCATGGCGGTTGATGCCACCATTACACATAATCTGATCCGCAGGGTTTATGGAAAAAACGGTTATGGTGTGTTTTTAGGGCCAATTTTTCAGGGTGCCCGTTTGTCAAAGAATATTATTTCAGATAGTGGTGCCGGATTGTTCTACCTGTTTAAAAACCATGGACCTGTTTTATTTGACAACAATATACTTGCAATGGCAGATACTGCAGATAAAGATATGGCAGGCGTAAAGATGGAGGCATCAGAGGCAAATGTTTTTGTTCAGAACCTGTTCTATAACTGTAGCTTCTACAATGGCCGGCAACCTGGGAAATCGGTATCAACCTCAAATTTTTTGCCGCATAGCCTGGTGATCAAACAGACAATCCCCGCACTGGATATTGACCATCGTTTGTATGGCAATCTTTTTATAGGCAAAGGGGCAGGAATAGCAAAGCCAGCAGGAGGTGAGGCAGATTTTAATCTTTATGCAGATGGTGCCCTTCCGCTAAGCTGGGCAGAGCTGAATAGCTCAAAAGCCAAAAATAGCTTTTCTTTTCGCTTGGAACACAACCAGAAAGGGGTAGAATTATTTTGGAAAAAAGAAGCCCTAAAGCCAATAAAAATTCCGGCGCTAACAGCTGAGTTTTTAGGTTTTTTTGCGCTGAGCAAGCAATACATAGAATATCCCGATGGAAAAAAGATAATGATTGACAGGGATTTCCTCAATGCGGTGAGCGGGACATTAGAAAGAACTCCCGGACCTTTTTATCAGCGTAAGGGCCTTAAACCAAGAATAAAATTATTTTAAAATATTAAGCATGCATAGTTTAAATGTTTATACCAGGTTAATCCGCTACAATAAATGGATGTTAACCTTAATCATATTCTTTTTCTATATGATGAGCGCTTATGGGCAGGTGCTAAAACTGGAAAAACCGGTCGCCTACCATCCCAAGCCTTTTACCCATCCTGGCCTGTTGCATTTAGCTAATGATCTCCAGCGGATGAAAGATATGGTTGCCTTGGGCAGAGAACCATGGAAGAGTGCATTTGAGAAATTCAGATCGCATCCATGGTCAAGTGCTTCCTGGGAACCTCATGCGGTTCAGCATGTAGAGCGCAGCTTGTTAATTGGTGCTGGCAAAAATATTGGAAACCTGGAGAAAGATGTTTGTGCTGCTTATCAAAATGCAGTGATGTGGTCTATTACAGGCGATGAAGCTCATGCCAAAACTGCTATAAAAATTATCAATGCCTGGGCAGAAACCTTCAAGGCGTTTGATGGAACAGATGTGGAGTTAGGAGCTGGACTGAATGTTTTTAAGATGGCCAGTGCTGCAGAGATCATGCGTGCTACCTATCCAAAATGGAAACAGGAAGACATCGAAAAATGCAAAATGATGTTCAGGGATGTGTTTTATCCTCCGATTCAATATTTTGCGCTTTGGGCCCACGGCAACTGGGATCTTGCCTGTATGAAAGGCATGATGGCTATTGCCGTTTTTAATGATGACCATGAAATGTTCGATCGCGCGGTTGATTTTTACTACAAGGGGCCTGGAAACGGTAGCCTTTTGCATTATATCGTAAATGAAGAGGGTCAGGGGCAGGAGAGTGGACGTGATCAGCCACACAGTATGCTTGGGATCGGCCACTTGGCAGAAATGTGCGAGATTGGATGGAACCAGGGGATGGATATGTACAGTTTTGCACAGAACAGGTTGCTCAAAGGCTTTGAGTATACAGCCCGTTATAATCTTGGTGAAGATGTACCCTTTCAGCCTTATACCGATATTAGTGGCAGATTTCCTGCCGATAAAATATCGACTAATGGAAGAGGAAAGCTGCGTTCGATCTTTGAACAGGTATACAACCATTATGCTTTTCGAATAAAGGGCATACCAGCAGATCAGTACCGTTATACTAAACAGGCAGCAGATAAACTTAGACCGGAAGGTGCAGGATTCAATGCCGATAATGCAGGTTTCGGAACACTTTTCTTTTCCCTGCCGCAGCCTTAATAATCTAAGTTAATTTGTATGAACAGAATAATTTTTATCTGCTTTGCTTTTTTATTACTGTGCCAAAACATTTTTGCTTCCGAATGGCAATGGTCTGTTCCCGTAAAGAGCAGTATTTCTTCCGAGACAGGAGAACAGCCGATAGCATTTTTATGGGTCCCGTCTGATTGTAAACAGGTGAGGGGGGTAGTTATAGGGCAGCACAATATGCTCGAAGAAGGGATATTGGAACACAGTGCGTTTAGAAAAAACCTTTCTGCGCTCGGCCTTGCTGAAATCTGGATTACGCCTTCAGTAGATATGGTCTTTAATTTTAGCTCCTCGGTAGTTTTTTTCTCAACAATGAAAGACCTGGCAGAAATATCGGGTTACAGTGAACTGGCATTTGCACCAGTTATACCTATTGGACACTCTGCTGCAGCGAGCTATCCCTGGAATTTTGCAGCTTATAATCCTGATCGGACAATTGCAGTACTGTCCATACATGGAGATGCGCCATTAACCAATATGACTGGTAGCGGTAAGCCCAATCCAGACTGGGGGGGAAGGAACCTAAACGGCATCCCCGGACTTTTTGTAATGGGTGAAGATGAATGGCTTGAGGGCCGGATTACTCCGGCAATGGAATACAGAAAAGATAACCCTAATGCTCCTATTGCGTTTCTATGTGATGCTGGTCATGGTCACTTTGATTATTCCGATGAACTGATAGACTACCTTAATCTGTTTATCTCTAAGGCTGTAAAAACCCGGCTCCCCAAAAAAACACCTTTAAATACGTTCCCGATACTTTTTGCTGTTAAGCCCCAGAAAGGATGGCTGGTAGACAGATGGAGAAGAGACAGGTTACCAAATGCAGTTTCAACACCATATAACCATTATATGGGAAACAAAGCGGAGGCAGGATGGGCATTTGATGGGCAGATGGCAAAGTTAACCGAAGCTTTGTATAAAGCTGCGCGGGCTAAAATAAAGCGGTCAATTGGATTCACCCAGCAGGGCAAACTCTTGCCTCTTGCAGGGTTTGCTGGCTTCAGGCCTGTTTTTGATCCCTTAGCGGACGGGATCACCTTTCATGTTTCAGCAATAAATACTGATACCGCAACCCATGCCATTGATGTGCTTTACCATCCCGAAGAGAAAATCGTGATCTCCAGGGTCTGCGGCCCGGTCAGGAAAATCAATGACTCTACATTTCAGGTATCCTTTTACCGAATGGGATTCAATAACACCAAGCGGAGCAATGATATCTGGCTAATGGCCAGTCAAAAAGGAGACACTAAATATCGCTCCTCGGTACAGCAGGCAAATATGAAGATTCCCCTTTCTAATCTGAAAGGGACTCCACAGAGAATTATTTTTCCAGAGATCCCAGACCAGAAAAGATCTGTAAAGTCCCTGAAACTCGTTAGCTATTCTGATGCCGGATTGCCCTTACAGTATTTCGTAAAGGAAGGACCTGCAGAAATCGTAGACGGCACGCTTTATTTTACAACTATCCCGCCCAAGAGCAGGTTGCCGATAAAGGTTACCCTGGTGGCATGGCAATATGGGTGTAACAGTCCGGCACGCCAGATCCAATCGGCTGTTCCCGTGCAAAGGATATTTTCAATAACCAACTGATCGGTCAATCAACCCAATTCCAGTAATGATAAAAAAGATCTCTATTGGGGATATAGCTACTGCCCTGAATATTTCAAAGTCAACGATTTCCTTCATTATCAATGGCAAGGCCAAGGAGAAACGCATCAGCCTGGCTTTAACCGAAAAAGTACTGCAGTACATTGATGTAAATGGGTATAAACCAAGCCGCCTTGCCCAGAGCCTGAGTACCGGTAAAACAATGATCATTGGCCTGATGGTAGAAAAGATTTCGGATTATTTTTTTGCCCAGATGGCCTATCATATTGAGGAAATTGCCTATCAGAATGGATATAAAATTTTCTACTGTAGTACCGATAATGATCCGGATAAGACCAGGGAACTTATCCAGCTTTTCAGAGACCGCAATGTAGATGGTTATATCATAACCCCTCCGCCCGGGATGGAAAAAGAAATACAGTCTCTTATGGATGAGGGGTCTCCGGTTGTATTGTTCGATAGGTATTATCCGGATATCGAATCAAGCTATGTGATCCTTGATAATTTCAAAGCCAGCTATAATGCTTCGAAATACCTCGCTGAGCATGCTTTTGCCCATATTGCATTTATTACACTGGATAGCGACCAGAGCCAGATGGAAGATAGGAAGCAGGGTTATGTTAAAGCAATGGCTGAGTACGGGCTGGAAGTTATTGTAGAAAAAGTACCCTATGGAAATGATCCTGCCCAAACGGTTAAGCAATTTGTTAGGTTCCTCAGGCAGAACAAAAGAGTCGACGCTGTTTATTTCGCTACCAATTACCTGGCTTTTAGTGGCGTGAAAGCCATCAATCAGCTTGGATATAAGATACCAGGCACTATGGGCATTATCGCATTTGATGACCATCAGGTTTTTGATTTTTATGAACCTACCATAACAGCGGTTGCTCAGCCTATATCTGAACTCGCACGGCAATCGATCAGGGTACTGCTCAGTTTACTCAACAAACCTTTTGAAGAGAGGGCCGTCCAAAAAGTGATTGTTCCGGCTAATTTCATTATCAGGAATTCAACTGTCAGGCCGTTATAAAATGTGATGAAAATCATCTGGTAAACAATGGGTATAGAAAGCAGCGTGGCGTGTCTTATCATGACCAGGTACTATTTAAGCCCTGATTTCATCATACAACCATTTTATGAGGAGTTTATTTAATATTAAAGCATGTTTAATTGCTATAGGTTTAATCCTATCGGGTACACAATCTTTAACTGCACAAATCAAGCAGATTTTAAAAGCATACCCTGCACCTCCATCCGTTCAGCAGAATACCGATTTTACCGTTAAGGTACGGCAGCCAGGTCAACCATGGCAGGATCTCCCTGAATATACCGTAATGGTTGATCGTGTAAAGGGATTGGACCATTCAGTAGAAAAAGCATCTATGGCCTATTTTGACTTTTCAGGAGAAGTTGAGGTTTCTGTAAGATTCAATAAAGGCGCAATCAGCACCTCGCGGATACGTCCGCTTTCCTATAATATTCCGCATACAGTATCGGGCAGGACAATTACCTTTAAGCTGGAAAAACCAGCAAATCTTTCAGTTGAGGTGAACGGTGATCTTTTTCATAACCTTCACCTCTTTGCAAATGCTGTAGAGACTTTCGTTCCAGACAGTACCGACAAAAACGTTGTTTTTTTTGGACCAGGTTTACATGAGATCCCCGGAGGGAATTTAAGGGTGTTATCTGGTAAAACAGTGTATGTTGCCGGTGGCGCTGTACTTAAGGGGCGGATTCTGATCGATAAAGTTGAAAATGTTAAGGTTCTCGGAAGGGGAATGATCGATCATTCCATTAAAGGAGCCATAAGGATTGCGAATTCCAAAAATGTTGAAATAGGGGGACTATTTGGTACACAGTGTTTTACAGGAGGGTCGGAGAATGTAACCATACGCAACTTTAAATGCATGAGTTACTACAAATGGGGCGACGGTATGAATGTCATTTCAAGCAACAATGTGCTCATCGATGGTGTTTTCAACCGTAATTCTGACGACTGCACTACCGTGTACGGTACCCGTTTGGGATTTATAGGAGGTTGTAAAAATGTTGTCATGCGTAATTCTACCCTTTGGGCCGATGTTGCCCATCCCATTCTGGTCGGAACCCATGGAAATACGCCCAGACCCGAAGTGCTGGAAGACCTGAGCTATATCAATATCGACATCCTCGACCATAAAGAGCAACAGGTGGATTACCAGGGCTGTATGAGCCTCAACGCTGGTGACAGCAATCTTATCCGCAATGTCCGTTTCGAAAATATCAGGGTTGAGGATTTCAGAGAAGGCCAGTTAGTCAATATCAGGGTGTTCTTCAATGCAAAGTATTGCACTTCTCCCGGCCGGGGTATTGAGCATGTTTTATTTAAAAATTTAAGCTACAATGGTACAAGGGCAAAACCGTCAATCATTTTAGGCTATGATGAACAGAGAAAGGTCAGCAACATTGTATTTGAAGACCTGAGGATAAACGGGGTATTGGTTTCTGACGATATGCCAGACAAACCGGCCTGGTTTAAGACTTCCGATATGGCCGATATGTTTGTCGGCGATCATGTTGAGGGCGTGGTTTTTCGTAGGACTGGAAAGTAGCTGGTACGGGTAATCACCTTTCGGCAATATCTTAATATGTATTTACATGAACATTTTATTATGGACATCTTTCAATAAACTTATGAATCTGACCCGTCGCCCTGGATTTACTTAGCATTTTGAGATAAAAAACGGATCTGAACAAAATCAGCTGATTCCCTAAATCGATTTAAGTGTGGTATTACGCAAGCGGAGTATGTTTTTCATTGCAATGGATTCAGTTTTCAGCTTATGTTATGTCGGTTTTGTACAAAATAAAGTCTATTTAGTATAACGCTTAGAAAGCAGCTTTATATAACTTTGATATGATACCGACAGATGACCTAGAGATTGGAACAATTGCATCTTCCTTGATTCAGTAATGTGGGTAACGGTATAAAATATAACCAGTATAAACCGGACATAAAAGAGCAGCATGTTATAAAACGCTGAATTTTTTGTCATAGGTAAGCTAATGAACTTTCATTTAGTTTAACATAAATGATGAGGCAATACCAAACCAGGAATGGAAAAAAATCAATATGGAATTCGGAGTCTCCTTTCTGAGCAATGGGGGAGCGAAATAGAGCTAACTGATAAACATTTCAACTTTAGCAACACTTTTATAAAAATAAAAAACAAATGAAAAGTCTTTTTTTAGCACTGAGCCTTATTTTCAGTTCAGTTGGGTATGCCCAACAAATTTTATCGCCCAATAAAAAAATTAAAGTAGTTGTGGAAATGCAACAAGCTGGTCAGGGAGGTTTTGGCCAGGTACATTTTAAAGTACTTTATAAAAAAGGAAGTGCCTATATTGAAGTGCTGCCCAGTTCACCGCTGGGCATTTCAAGGGAAGATCAGCAGTTCGTATCGAATCTCAGGCTTATTGGAGAAGGTAAGGCCGTTGCTGTTCATGACAAATATGAAATGCTGACTGGAAAGCGAAAGCGCTGCGAGAATTTTGGTACTGAAAAAACATTCAATTATAAGAATCCGTCCGATCAGCCCTTGGATATCACTTTTAAAGTTTATAACGACGGGGTTGCGTTCAGGTATAGCTTTCCCAATAGCAAGGACTCCAGTTTATCTATTATAGATGAAACTACAGCCTATGTAGTTCCTGCAGGCAGCGAAAGATGGATGCAACCATATAACCAAGCCTATGAGGATTTTTTTCCTTTTTCTACCACTGGGACCAACGAAAAAAACAATAGCGACTGGGGATATCCGGCATTATATAAAGTTAACAGTCAGCCATTATGGGTGTTAATTTCTGAGGCAGGCATCAGCAAAGAAAATTGCGCAGCCCGGCTTAACAATAAAGAAAACAAAAACGTATACAAGGTAAGCTACCCTTCGACCAAAAAAAAACTACAGGGTGGGGTTGTTTCCAGTCTTCCCTGGAAATCGCAGTGGCATGTGATGATCATCGGCGAGTTGGCCGATCTGGTGCAGAGTACATTGATTACTGACGTGAGTGAGCCTACCGCCTTTAAAGACACCAAATGGATTGAACCTGGAAGTGCAGCCTGGGTGTATTGGGCATATAATCACGGATCAAAAGACTATAAGAAAGTGATTGAATACATCGACCTTGCCGTAAAAATGCGCTGGCCATACGTACTGATCGACTGGGAATGGGACGTAATGTCAAATGGAGGAAAGCTGGAAGATGCCTTGGGCTACGCAAAGAGCAAGGGCATCAAGACGCTTTTATGGTACAACTCCGGTACAGATTGGCTTGACCCGACTCCGGTAGACAGACTGTTGACAAAAGAAAAAAGAGAAAGGGAATTTTCATGGCTTAGAAGCCTTGGGATTTCAGGTATCAAGGTCGATTTTTTTGCAGGAGACCAGCAGGATATGATGAAATATTACATAGATATTCTTGAAGATGCCGCTAAATACCATTTACTGGTTAACTTTCATGGCGCTACCGTACCCCGAGGCTGGGCCCGTACTTACCCGAACTTAATGACTACCGAAGCAGTTTACGGGGCAGAATGGTATAATAATAACTCAATCTTAACGGACAAGGCTGCTGCGCATAATACCACGCTTCCATTTACCCGTAATATAATCGGTTCTATGGACTATACGCCGGTAACGTTTTCAGATTCGCAGCATGCGCATAAAACATCCTTTGCGCACGAATTGGCATTGGCAGTGGTGTTTGAGTCTGGTTTACAGCATTTTGCAGATAGGCCCTCTGCATATTATAATCTATCAGAAGGCTCCCAAAATTTTCTAAAAGGCTTTCCTACAACCTGGGATGAAACCAAACTGATCCAGGGCTATCCTGGTGAAATGATCGTTATTGCACGAAGAAAAGGAAAGCTCTGGTATGTAGCCGGACTTAACGGAAAAGATACACCGCAAACACTCGATCTAAATTTGAAATTTTTGGGCAATTCAGATTATGCTCTCCAGTTATTTAAAGATGGAGCAGATACGAAATCTATTACCAGCGAAACCAAAAGCATCAAAAAATCGGGTACACTGCAAATCCAATGCCTGCCTAGAGGCGGCTTTGCAGGAGTAGTCAGCAGCTTGTAATGCCCAAACTGGATCTTTGATATGGAACGCAAAGTTAGGGCTGTCATCTGTCCATTCCTGAATAAATTCAGGAACAGTAAGGCTATCCCATACCGTATGCATTGGAGCTGTAATAAACACGGTTTTTTGTAGTATATCCATAGATACAAAAGTACAATATTTGTATTTTATGCAACAGGTATGGGATTCTCATTTGTTTAACGCCGAAGTTGAAGAAGAATTCTGCCTGAAGTGCCCATGTTAATCACTATGATCATAAGAGGACAAAAAATCAATGGAACGAGATTTAGAACAGAGCGCCTAGCAATGTTTCAATAATTAAGCAATCATTCCTGAAGCAGTCTCTCAATTTCCTCCAACATCACAGCGAGATCAAAAGGTTTGGAAATATAACTATCTGCTCCACAGCTTTCAGCGATATTTTTGCCATCAGTACTTGCAGAGTACATCAATACAGGTGTGGAAGAGACCTTAGGGTTATCTCTTAACGACCTCAGGATCTGATCTCCTGAGATCATGGGCATCCAGATATCCAGAAGAACAATATCGGGAGATTCCCGCTCGATGCTTCTAAGTGCATTCACGCTGTTTGGCTCAAGCACCACCTGGTAGCCATCTTCTTCCAGCAACAGTTCAAGCATTTCCAATATGCCCTGATCATCATCACAAACCAAAATCTTTTTATCTTTCATACATAAATAGGGCTAATTAATACATTGGTAAAGTAAAGCTGAACGTAGATCCGGTATTTTTTTGGCTTTCGGCCCATATGGTACCGCCGTGGTTGGTAATGATCTGCTGGCATAGATAAAGCCCAATTCCCATTCCAGGATAGTGTTTCTGCACTTCACCTACGCGATAGAAACGGTCAAAAACCTTATTCAGCTCATCCTCGCTAATGCCCATTCCCTTGTCTTCCACAGAAACCTTAATGAAATCGCTGATGGAAGAAACCCGGACTTCGATTTTGGTGTTATCAGCAGAGTATTTGATCGCATTGCTCAATAAGTTGGAAACAACCTGGATTAGATGGGATTCATCCCCATTGAAATTTCTGCCGATTTTTCCCGTAAGGGATATCTTTCTAGATGGCGTTGCGGCCCTGATGCTTTCGATAGTTTCAGCCACCATTTTATCAAAGTCAAATTCTTCCCGGTGCAGGGTGATATTGCCGGTCTGTATTCTGGATACATCTAAAAGTTCGGACAACAACTGGTTAAGGCGCTGAATGTATTTTCCGGTTTTCTCTACAACTCCTTTAAACTTGTCACTCGCATTTTCCGGCATCATCCTGTTCATAAGCTGCATATAACCCACGATCGTAGTTAATGGTGTTTTAAGCTCGTGGCTTGCAATAGAAAGAAAGTCGTCCTTACGCTGCTGTAAGGCCCGCTGATCGGTAATATCTTCTATAGCGAGCAATATCCAGTCCTTATATCTGCCTTCGAGCTCAATACGGTGGGCATTGAGCAGCATCAGTTTTTTGCCGATATGAGGGAAATCGTGTTCTACTTCATAATCCAATACCGGATTGTTCGTAGGAAGGATTTCTTCCATCATTTTTTTTAACTCTGGGATATTCCATTGGCCATTACCAAGATCGTAAAGCAATTTACCCTTTGTTTCATTTATAGAAACCTTAAAAGTATTGAGAAAATGATTGTTGGCGCTTAAAACCTTATAATCCTTGTCCATTACAACAAGGCTCTCCCGAATGGTTTCCACAATACTGCTCAAGTATTCCTGGCTCTCCTTGTACATTCTGGTTCTTTCTTCAACTTTGCGTTCGGTCTCCTCCTGCACAAGTTCGAGCTCCTGCTGTGTCCTCCGTCTTGAAGAAACGTCGTTCTGTATCCCAATAAAATGCGTGATCTGACCATTTTCGCCCTTTACCGGGGAAATATACAGTTCATTATAAAACAACTTCCCCTTTTTGGTATAGTTTCTAATCTCGACCCTGCAGCTCTCTCCGGAGGCGAGTGCCGTCGAAATTGCTTTACGTTCAGGCTGGTTACGGTCCTTACCCTGCAGGAACCTGCAGTTATGTCCAATAATTTCACTCCTTGTATACCCTGAAATTTCTTCGAAGGCAGGGTTGCAGTAGATTATCGGATTATCTGGCAGCAGATTATCGGTGATAACAATTCCGGTAACAGATGCATCTAAAACCTTATAAAGTACGTCAAGATCCAATGGCGTATTTATTTTTTTCGTATTGATATGATTTTCCTTACCCAAATTGATAAAATTTATTTTTTATAAACGATACATGCCCCAATTTGGTTTTTAAAGATTTAAAGTTTTTGGTCGCTAAAAAAAGATAGATTTTATAATAATGATTTTTTTTAATCTGTGGATAAAGTGATGCTATCATATTACTCAAAAAAACCTTAAAGCAGACAAAGGCCTTGAAAGCAATCAGTTTTTCTGTGTCCGAAGGCGCTGTTTTTGAGCTCCTAACTCTCAATGTCTTGTTTTGAAATTCGGGTCAGATATAGATAAATAAGCTGTGAAAAATGCTCCCACTAATGTTAGCTTAGCGATACTGATGCGCTTTCTCAATCATGCTTCTGTATTTTTTGTGCATTTCAATGGCTATACTTACTGAACTGCCAACTGTTTTTAAGGGGTAATCTTTCCTTTGGTTTACCCAGCTCCATTCCCAGGCACTTACCTCCCTGTTAAACTGTTTGATATCGATTTCTTTTTGATCGTCGATGGCCTTTGATGCATATTTGAAAAAAAGCGCCCATCGCGGTTTGTAAAAATCATTGAACAAACCACTCCATTGTCTGCAGGCATATTCGTTTAACGGACTTTTTTCATCACCCCATAGCGTAATCAAATCTTTCGCGTTCATTTCGTAAAGCGCTTTTTCAGCTGGATTGTTTCCCCATGTTCTTGCCTGCTCAACCCACGGACCAAGCATAAAATCTTTTCGGGTAGCTAATAGCTTGTCCATATCGTCAATAAGCTGAAGAAATTTTTGGCTTTCTGCTTTAAAGGTAACCATATCCTTTTTTTTGTAGGCGGTTACAAAATTTCGCTGTAGGGGCAAGGCATAATTTGCCATGGCCTGTCGGGTTACATCCACGATGTCGTACTGAAAACCATCACTGTTACCACAGGTAGGCGCGGCTTTTATGAGTTCATCCCAAGCTGGTAACAGATCTCGCTCCTGATAATTTAATGTCGTTTTTGCCCAACGGGTCAGTGAATCAAGTGTGGGGCGTGCCTGAATAATAGATTCTGCGCCATCTCTGATGTATTTATCTTGCGGCACATTATATACTGTTTTTCTTAAAATTTCCCATGCTTTTTGCGCATTGGGATTGTTTTTTCCGTATCTGTTAAAAACAAAATTAGGTAGCCATGTTTTTAGATCTATCGGTTTCGATTGCCAAACATTGGCCATCATCAACTCGTATAATACCGGGTTTTGTTCAATACCTTCCATTGTGAGGCCAATACCTTTCATCTTGCCACTTTGCAAATCGTTTAAGGCTTGTGCAGGTGCGGTGGCAATTACGTCCATCCGGCCAAAAAGATTGGTATTTCCGCCAAAATTATGCAGCATATTCCAGATCCAGGGTTTTCCATAAAAACCAGAAGTGCGTTTCCATACCGGTTCTATTTCTGTGGCCAGGTCTAACAGTATCATCTTGTCGTTGGGTACGGCTTTTAAAAGGGCTTCTGTTTGGGGCTCTTTCCAGAATTTTCTATCACTATAAAATAGCCAGCCCTGCATTACCCAGATAGCCTTAGGATCTGCCTGCGACATCCCGTCATAAATCCTTGCACTCAGTTTACCTAAAAAATCAGGTGCTGATGATGGTGGTTCATTTTCGTTAAAGGTATCGGCAGAGTAAAGGTGATCGGTTCCCAGCAACGCGGTCTGTTTCTGTAAAAATTTTTTCCCGATAGCTGCGAACATAGGATCTTCCGAATCGAGGATATAAGTGTCTGCGAAACCATTGGTCCAGTTGGTAGCCTTAAGTTTCGCATTTGGAAATTTCTTTTTAAATGCAGCTGGTACATGCCCTGTAAATGCAGGCAGAACCGGTTTCATGCCAAGGGAACGTTGTCTGGTCAAAATTTTCTTTTGCAGTTCGAAGTGACTTTTCATCCAGTCTACTGGCAGCGGACCGCCCCAACCGTCTATATTTCCCATCCAGAACCACGAAAAATAAGCTGGTCCGGTAAAGAAATCCTTTAGATCGTTATCACTAAAGCCCATTTCTTTATACAAAAGATACCAGGTATATTCTTCTCCGGTAATAGCTAAAGGCATATTAATGCCATGAAGTGCCATCCAGTCTATTTCTTTTTCCCATCTGGCCCAGTCCCACCAGCTCATGCTATAATTAAAAGTGCAGTAGTTAAGGTAATAGCGGTACTCGTAAGGTGTAGATTTCCTTACCTTATTTTTAACAATCGGTAGGTTCTTGGGCAATTTAAGGTTCACGCCGTTCCAGGTAATCTGGCAATGGGCATATTCTGTTAAATAATAATAAAAAGCCGAAGCAATAGCTACACCGCTGTTCCCCCTTAAAATGATGGTGTTTTTTTTGCTTTCAATTTCAAAGACATCCATGCCGTTTTCAGAAACGATGCTTTGGATTAAAAAAAACTGATGCTGTTTGGGTAGAACCCTTTTGATCAGTTCAGCTGATGAAGAAAGATAAGTTTGTGCCCTTGTTTTAGCAGATGCCATTACCAAAAATGCCGCAAGAAAGTATATTTTATATTTCATCTGTTTGTTTTTATTTTGAGGGATAACCATGGCTTTTGTTATCCCGGTATTAAAAAATTATTAGCGGTTCAATATACAGATAATAAATAATGGGGCAGGTATAGTCTGGCGCCATAAAATATATTTTAACCATTATCTGGTTTAGTAATTGTTGTGCCGTTTTTTTGTTTACTGGAATATTCGCTATCGTTACAAAGGCAATTAATATTGGAGAGAAGTCCATAGTTGCTTTTTCTCTTGTGATGATTTTATTTAAGATTATTTCTTTAGATAGAAGATAGCTAAAGAAACTTTTGAGCAGGTTAAATCACATTTTTGTCCACTATATAATGTAAATATAGCTTCGCTAAATGGAAAACAGCGTGACGCATAATAGCTAAAATACGATACACATTAGATTTATACCCTACCTATACGCTAATATGGATAAGACAATTGTGTTTAAAATAAAATGGATGTTATCACTTTAATGCTTTTTTGGTGCATAAAGGCACTTTCTACACCACTTAAACAAACTGGGTATAAATTTAAACAATTGTGCTATCCTTAAAATTGTAGTTGTCTTAGCTTCGAATACTCAATACAGGTAAAACTATTACCTTTCCGTTCGAACATGATGCTGAAGTAAGTACGACCAAACTTATACTACGAGCGCTTAACGCTGATCTTAAATCTCAGTGTGATGCCAAAGGCAGATTGTTCAATTATCAGGAAAGCTAGAATTGGTTTTTATAGTAAGGGGCTAACCAAATAAATATGAACCAAACTGAACAAACGCTCATGAAAGCACCTGGTTAAATCCAAATCGATCTCACACCGATACAGATTGAATTCGTTCAATAGTATCGAATATTAATCCTAACCAAAATAAACCAAATTTTATGACTAAAAACTACTACTACTTCAAAGAGGGGTTACTCCGCTCTACGCTAACTAAAACAATTGAAAAATCTGTTTTGGTGATCCTAATTAACTAGGACTGGCATACAATTATCCAAATCTATTTCTCTTTAAATGATTTTAAATAATGGAAAAAATAACCAATATGGGTAATGATGCGCGCTCCAGATATCGGGGAGTAAAGCAGTTATTACTCGTGATGTATTTAACACTGATTATCTCCGCGCTGTTGATTGATACCGCTGCCGCACAACAAAGGCGAAAAATAACCGGGACGGTAGTTGATGAACAAAAGCAGCTATTAATAGGAGTTACTATTACTGTAAAAGGTACTAATTCTAAAGTGCAAACTGGCACAAATGGAGAATTTGCTATAGAGGTGCCTGCTGATCGGCAGACGCTTACCATTGCATATATAGGAATGAAGACTCAGGATGTGAGTATTGCCGGCAAAAATACGGTAAACATAACCATGAAATCCAACTCAGATCAATTGGGCGATGTAGTAATTGTAGGGTATGGCGTTCAAAAGAAACAGAGTGTTGTTGGCGCAATTACACAAACCACAAGTGAAGTACTGGAACGAACAGGTGGTGTATCTAGTTTAGGTGCAGCATTAACTGGAAATTTGCCAGGGGTAATCACTACCGCCAGCACTGGAATGCCAGGGGATGAAGATCCTCAGATTCTTATTCGGGGCCGCAGTACCTGGAACAATGCCAGTCCGCTTATTTTAGTAGATGGAGTTGAACGATCGATAAATAACATCGATATCAGCTCTGTGGCCTCAGTATCTGTACTTAAAGATGCTTCAGCCACTGCGGTATTTGGGGTAAAAGGAGCAAACGGCGTAATCTTGATTACCACCAAAAGGGGGCGTGAAGGGAAGGCAGAAATCAGAGCAGCTGCGAATACAGTTGTTAAATCTGCATCTAAATTGCCTGGTAAGCTCGATTCGTATGATATGTTCCAAGTGCGTAACCGAACAATCGAATACGAATTAGCACTCGCTCCGGGCGCATGGAGTTCATATCTTCCTGAAGCTGTGATGCAAAAATACCGCTCGCCAGCCAATCTCGAAGAAGCTGAGCGTTATCCAAACGTAGACTGGGTAAATACCTTGTTTAGAGACAATGCAATGTCTTACAATGCCAATCTTAACGTAAGTGGTGGAACATCGTTTGTGAAGTATTTTTCTTCTGTAGATTACCTTGATGAAGGAGATTTGTTCAGACGGTTTGGTAACGATCGCGGTTATAGCGGTGGCTACAGTTTCAAAAGATTGAACGTAAGAAGTAATCTTGATTTTCAATTAACACCATCAACGGTATTCAGAACAAATATCTCAGGCTCAAGAGGTACATCAGAGCGCCCATGGATTGATGTTAACCCTTACAACACCTGGACAGCTGCTTATTCGGCAGCACCAAATCTCTATCTTCCTGTTTATTCGGATGGCACATGGGGGTACTACAAGCCCAATGAACAGCAGAGTTTAAACTCTGTTAGGATTTTGTCTACCAGTGGTCTTCAAACGACCACAACTTCCCGCATCACCACAGACTTTACCTTAGATCAAAGCTTAAATTCTCTTGTTAAAGGATTAAGCTTAAAAGGAACACTTTCTATCGATAATACATTTATCGAAGCTGGTCGTGGAATTGATGACCGGAATAACGGAACACTAAGTAAATATATCGACCCTGAAACAGGAATAGTAAGTTATTCGCAAACCAAGGATGCTGCAACAGAGCTGGAATGGAGGGAAAGTGTAAGATGGGCAAGCCGGGCAGGTGACGTTAACGATGGTGCAACCTACCGCAGAATGTTTTCTCAAATGCAGATCAATTATGCCAAAACCATTGCTCAAAAGCATAATTTAACGGCTATGGGGCTTTGGAGCAGAGATAACACAGCTACTGGAAGTATCATTCCTTCTTATCGTGAAGACTGGGTTTTCCGTACTACATATAATTATGCAGGGAAGTACAGTTTCGAATATAACGGAGCTTACAATGGTTCTGAGCGATTTGCACCAGCCTATCGTTTTGATTTCTTTTCTTCAGGAGGACTTGGATGGATGATCTCTGAAGAAAAATTCATGAAACCGATCAAATTCATCAATTCATTGAAATTACGCGGATCGTATGGCGAAATTGGTGATGATGGTGGTTCTCCTAGGTTTGCCTTCTTAACGAACTGGGCATTTGGAGGCACTACGCCACTGGGTATTACTGGTGAAGCTGCAGAGAATAGTCCTTACAACTGGTATAGGGAAACTTCGGTAGGTAATCCAAACGTACGTTGGGAAAAGGTTGTAAAGAAGAATATTGCGCTTGATTTTGGATTTTTTGGAAACATGATCTCTGGAAGTGTAGATTTCTTCCAGGACAATAGGAGCGATATCCTTACCAACACTCGTGCTGTTCCAAGTTACTATGGTGCCACACCACCTACGTTTAACGTTGGGAAAGTGCAGTCCAGAGGTTATGAAATTGATATCCGGTTTAACAAAAAAATCACCAGCAATTTTACTGCGTGGGCCAATATCAATTATACTCATGCCAAGAACAAAGTTATCTATGCTGATGTTGCCGGATTGTTGCCGTTATATGCTAAGCCTCTTGATAAACAGATTGGACAGGCTTATTCTTATGTGAGCGCTGGTTATTACAATACTTGGGATCAGCTTTATGGAAGTACCATGCACAATGCCAACGACCAATTGAAAATCCCAGGAAACTATCATCTGGTAGATTACAATGCTGATGGGATAATTGATGCGAATGATAATATTCCTTATGGTTATTCTGGTGCTCCTGAAAACACCTACAATGCAACTATAGGTTTTGAATGGAAAGGATTTAGTGCATTTGCTCAGTTTTACGGTGTGAACAATGTTACCCGCCAGGTAGTGCTCGGATCTTTTTCAGGAAAGAATACAGTTGCCTATGATGAAGGAAGTTATTGGTCAAAAGACAATACAAACCCTGATGGTCCGATGCCTCGTTGGGAAACAACGCCAGCGGGTTTTTACACAGGAGACAGGTACTTCTATGATGCATCTTACCTGCGCTTAAAAAATGCGGAGATTGCTTACACTTTTAGGCAAGATTGGGTTAAAAAAGCAGGAATCTCAAGTATACGTATATTCCTAAATGGAAACAATTTATACGTGTGGACTAAGATGCCGGATGACCGTGAAGCAAATTATCAAAGCGCTGGCGGACAAGGATGGGCCTCACAGGGTGCTTATCCTACTGTAAAGCGGTATAATCTAGGCGCTAATTTCATCTTCTAAACATGATCATTATGAAAAAATATATAACACGCCTATTATTAATAGGAATGATTTGGGCGGGAACCGGCATGGTATCTTGTAAAAAATATTTAGACAGAGATCCTGAAGCAACTGTGTCGGCAGAATCTGCTTTCAAAGACTTTCGTAGTTTTCAGGGCTTTACCGAGGAGCTATATAATTGTATTCCAGATTTTACCAACAGGTATTGGACTAACAGTTTCAACTGGGGTGAAGACGAAATCCAGTCTACAGTTCAAAACTTCCATTTGGTTAACAAAATAGATAATGGCGATTTTTGGGGCTGGCAGAGAGAGTTTGATGGATGGGGAGCTGGATTTTTAGACAATGCCAACGCGAATACAAATAACGATCGTTTTACTAAGGGCCTCTATCCACTGGCTTGGTATGGCATTCGTAAAGCGAATTTAGGCCTCGATAACCTAAACCTAATGGTAAACGCGACTGAAGAAGAACGTAACCTGATCAGAGGTCAACTATTATTTTTTAGAGGTTGGTTCCATTTCCAGCTCATGCAATATTTTGGGGGGCTACCATACATTGATAAGGTATTGCCAGCCGATGAAGAATTGAGATTACCAAGGCTTAAGTATCAGGAATGCGCAGCAAAGGCAGCACTAGATTTAAGAGCCGCCGCTGATCTTTTGCCAATCAATTGGGACAATACAACAGCCGGGATCCAAACCCTGGGTAAAAATCAGTTGCGCATCAATAAAATCATGGCGCTAGGTTATTTAGGTAAAAACTACCTGTGGGCCGCTAGTCCGTTAATGAACTTAGAATCTACCGGAAGCAAAACCTACAATGTAGAGCTGAGTAAAAAAGCGGCTGCTGCATTTGCCGAGCTATTGAAACTGACAGAAAGTGGGGCTACTTCTTATAAGTTATTGCCTTTTGCACAATACAGCACCAATTTTTACACAACCGGTCAAAATTTCTTGATCCCGGGAGGTACTGAAGCCATATTTAGAGGGCCGTACTGGGGAGCACATGGTTCAACCTATGGTACTGCAAAACAATATACACCCGCAATTGTAGGTGCCGATGCACTGGTATTTGCGCCTACCGCAAATTACGTTAATTATTATGGGATGAAAAATGGTTTGCCCATTTCGAATTCTGCCCAGGCTGATCCTAGTGGCTCAGGATATGATCCGCAATTTCCTTGGCGCGATCGCGATCCAAGGTTTTATAATGATATTATATATGATGGAGTTAAAGTGGTACAGGGAACTTTAGCCGCGAACATGGAGCCACACCGATATGCAAATCTGTTCACCAACGGAAGTTATAGAGATGAACGTTCTGGTAGCCGTACAGGGTATATGATGTTCAAATTTGTGCCCAGAACTGCCAATAACTTTGATCAGGGCTGGAATTATGGACAGAACCTGAATATTAAGGTTTCATATATGCGTTTGGCCGACGTCTATCTGATGTACGCAGAATCGGTTGCAACAGGGTACGACTCCCCAAGTGCAACTGCAGAGGGATTTAGCAAAACTGCCGTAGATGCGATCAACGTAATCCGAGATCGTGCTGGTGTTGGACGTGTTGCCCCACAGTTTTTAGTATCTGCGACAGAGTTTATGAAAGAAGTAAGACGCGAACGCGCTGTTGAACTTGCCTTTGAAGGACATCGGTTTAATGATCTTCGCCGCTGGCATTTGCTCGCCGAAGTGCCTTATACCTTAAAAACAGCCGCAGAATTTGATCGCGCTGCCCCTTTAAGCCCTACGGTAGATACCAAATTAAACAAGGTTGTAAACTATCGCGAGCGATTAATATTACAACGTCCGTTTAGTGAAAAGCATTATTGGTTGCCACTTAAACGAGCAGATGTAAACATGTATAAGGAGTTTGCGCAAAACCCTGGATGGTAAGGTAGTTCATGATCACAAATAATTAAAGACAAGAATGATGAAATTTTTAAGAAATGCATTGGCGCTGTGTGTCTTTTTTACACTGTTTGTCGGTGTAATCAAAGGTCAGGACGCCGTTAAGATACCTATAAAAGCTGTTGTTCGGGATATCAATGGAAATCCGATAAAAGGGGCATCCATAACGATTGAAGGAAACGAGGTGCTCACCATAGCAAACCAGGCAGGTGAATTCTCTTTATCAGTAGAGGAGAATAGCACATTTACGGTAAATGCTAAAGGTTATAAAACCTTGCTGGTAACTGCATTAGCCAACCTAAAGCAGGTTACCTTAACTAAAGAGGATCGATTAATAAATGTGGGTTTTAAAAATGCCACCGAAAGTAATCTTCCTGCTGGCGTTTCAAGCGTTAACCTGGCACAACTCTTTGAGAAAAACTTTATAACCTATGGATTGGACGGGCTAGAGGCTTTTGCTCCGGGCTTTAATGGCAACAACCTTTGGGGCATGAACACCTCGTTAATATTGGTTGATGGAGTTCCGAGGGATGTGAACAGTGTTACACCAAATGAAATTGAGGAGATCACTTTTCTCAAGAGTGCTTCGGCCGTTGCCCTATATGGCAGCCGCGGTGCAAAAGGAGTAATCCTGATCACCACAAAAAGGGGTACGCCAACCAAGCAAAAAATAAACGTTCGTTCCAATATCGGATTAAATACGCCAAAAAGATTCGCTCAATATCTGGGCTCTTCCGAGTACATGACTTTGTATAATGAGGCTTTATCTAATGATGGTTTGGCAGCGGCTTATACTCCGGAAACTATTTATAATCACTCTGGTGTTAACCCTTATCGTTATCCAAGTGTAGATTATTACGCTTCAGAATACCTCAAAAATAGTTTTTCGCGCTATGATGGCGTGGCAGAAATTTCAGGAGGGAATGATCGTGCCCGCTATTACACCAATGTTGGGTTTGTATCTACAGGTTCGTTGCTTAATTTCGGCGAAGCAAAAGAAAATAATACATCAGAACGCTTTAACATCCGCGGAAATGTTGATATGCAGCTAACCAAAGCATTAAAAGCCAGGGTAGATGCAAGCGCTGTGTTTTCTAGCAGTGGCGGAGTAAATACAAACTACTGGGCTAACGCTGCAACCCTGCGCCCTCATTTATTTACACCCTTAATCCCAATCAATTTATTGGAACAGAGCGATGAGGTGAGCAGGGCGATGATTAAAAACGCTACAATTATTGATGGACAATACATCCTTGGTGGTACGCAATTAGATCAAACAAATCCCTTTGCGGCCATTTATGCAGGTGGTAACAATAAATTTGTACAACGCCAGTTTCAGTTTACCACTGGTATCGATGCTGATTTGAAAGGAATTTTGAATGGACTTACCTTTAGTACCACTATGGGGGTTGATTACCTGAACAGCTACAATCAGGGTTATAGAAACGGATATGCAACTTACCAGCCTAATTGGACAACCTACTCTGGTACAACGATGATTGGAAGCTTAACGCGCTGGGGAGAAGATACTAAAACCGGAGTTCAGAACATTGCAGATAGTTATTATAGACAGACTATTTCGTTATCTGGTCAATTTAACTACAATACTACAATTCGTAATAATCATCATATCTCAGCAGTATTGCTGGCTGCGGCATATCGTCAATCGCAATCTGAAATCTACCAGCCAACAACAAACTCTAATTTAGGGTTGCAGTTAAATTATGATTTCAGCCATAAGTATTTTGCCGAAATTACCGGAGCTGTGGTACGCTCACCAAAAATGCCACCAGGAAACAGGATTGCACTTTCTCCTGCAGCTTCTATTGGATGGCACCTTAGCGAAGAGCCATTTTTGAAAAAAGTTTCGTTCATTAACGACTTAACACTAACCGCATCAGCTGGTATTTTAAATACCGATCTTGATTTTGAGGAGTATTATGCTTATGAAAGTATTTATACAGGCACAGGGGGTAACTGGTATGGTTGGAATGATGGTACAGGTACACAGTCTACAGATTCGCGCCGTGGATCCAACATGGATTTAACTTTCGCTAAAAGGAAAGAAATCAGTATCGGGATAAAAGGCGGAATGTTCAAAAATCAGTTTAATTTCGGAGCAAATTTTTTTAGAAATAACATCACCGGGATTATCGGTCAGATTAATGTTCTTTATCCAAACTATTTCACTACCGGATTTCCGAGCTCTTCTTTTGTTCCCTACAGCAATTATAATAATGATCAGCGTACCGGGTTGGATTTTTACTTAAATTTTAACAAACGTATTGGCGCTATTGACTGGACTTTTGGAGCGTCAGGAACATATTATACAACCAAAGCAACTAAACGCGCCGATCTGTTAACTTACGAAAACAGCTATCAATACCGTGCTGGCAAGCCACTCGATGCTATCTGGGGATTAAAAAGCAATGGTTTTTACATGGATGCCAGTGAAGTGGCTGCGGCCGATGGAGTTAATAGCGCAAAACCAGCATTTGGATCAGCATTAGCTCCTGGCGATATTAAATATATTGATCAGAACGGTGACAAAATCATTGACGATAAGGATCAGGTATATCTTGGTCGCGGTGGATGGTTCGGTGCTCCGTTTACAGCAGGATTGAACGTAACTGCCAAATGGAAAAATCTTACCCTATTTGTGTTGGGTACGGGCCGCTTCGGTGGAAGTGCCATGAAAAGCGATAACTATTTTTGGGTTAACGGAAGCGATAAATATTCGGCAGTGGTGCGCGACAGATGGACACCTCAAACAAGAAATACGGCAACCTTTCCGCGGCTTACCACTTTAAATGGTGATAATAATTTCAGAGCGTCTGATTTCTGGTTGTACAGCACAGACCGGTTTGATTTATCTAAAGTTCAAATCTCCTACACAGTTTCCGATAAATTGTTCAAAAGTAAAGTATTGAAAGAACTGGGGCTCTATGTGGCAGGATTTAATCTTTTAACAATAGCGAAGGAAAGAGAAATACTTGAGCTGAATTTAGGGGGTGCCCCACAAACAAGGTTATATAACCTGGGCGTAAAGGCAATGTTTTAATTGAATATTAGATTAGAAAAGATGAACAGAATATTAATACGATTTATAGTTGTCGTTGTGATGCTCTCGGGCTGTAAAAAGTTTACTGACCCCGCTCCACAAAATAATGGAGATTTTGAGAACATCTATACCGAACCCGCACTTGCCCATGGGTTATTGCTAAATGGTTACACAAGGCTTCCATCAAATGGCTGGTCTTTTAATGATGTAGCTACCGATGATGCAGTAAGTAATGATATCAATAATAATTTTAGGAAAATTGCCACCGGACAATGGTCGGCTGCATTTAATCCATTAGATCAATGGACCAATGCAAGAGCAGGTATACAGTATATCAACTTATTTTTGGCAGAGACAGATAAGGTGCTTTGGGATTCTAAAGACCCGGTGTTGAGCAGGATGTTTAATGATAGGCAAAAGGGTGAAGCATATGCTTTGAGAGCCTACCTTATGTCGTATATGCTACAGGCGCATGCCGGAAAAGTAGGGGGTAATTTATATGGTTTCCCTATTGTGCTAGAACCTGAAACACCAGCTTCTAACTTTAACCAGCCAAGGGCCACATTTGATGCCTGTATTAAACAGATTTATGGTGATTTGGATAAGGCAGAACAATTGCTTCCTTTAGATTATGCAGATATCAATAGCACCAGCCAGATCCCGACAAAATATGCCGGAGTTAATGTAGAGACCTATAACCGCGTTTTCGGTAAGTTTTTTAATCAGCGCATGACGGGTCGTATTTCTAAAGCCATTCGTGCCCGCGTAGCACTAATGGGCGCAAGTCCGGCTTTCAGTACAGGTAATTCTACCACATGGGCCGATGCCGCCAGCTATGCAGCACAGGTACTTTCACTTAATAACTGGTTGGCCAACTTAGATCCTAATGGTGTTACCTGGTATGATAACAAAGCAGAAATTGATGCATTGGCTTCTGGCGCTAGTCCCAGAGAAGTGCTTTGGCGTACAAATGTTGGATCAAATAGCGATTTAGAAGCTGCTAACTATCCACCAACCTTGTCTGGACAGGGCCGCATAAACCCAACTCAAAATCTGGTTAATGCTTTTCCGATGCAAAACGGTTATCCAATTGCCAACACGCCACAGAGCGGATATAATCCTGCTGCTCCATTTACGGGTAGAGATCCGCGTTTAGCAAAATTTATAGTGTACAACGGAAATACGATCGGGCCAACAAATAAAGTAATCAATACCACAACGGATGTGGCAACGAATGATGACGGATTGAATAGAAAAGAAGTTTCTACAAGAACTGGTTACTACATGAAAAAATTGTTAAGGCAGGATGTTAGTCGTACACCAACCGTAAATAATCAGAAACACTATAGGCCACATATCCGCTATACGGAAATGTTTCTGATCTATGCAGAGGCAGCAAATGAGGCATGGGGGCCTACAGCAAATGGTGGCAATCCCTATTCTGCTTATGATATCATTAAAGCTATTCGTGCCAGGGCCGGTGTAGGAACTACAAACGGTGATGCTTACCTCGAGTCGGTTAAAGGAGATAAAGATGCCATGAGAACATTGATTAGGAATGAGCGTAGGTTAGAATTGGCATTTGAAGGATTCCGCTTCTGGGATCTTCGTAGATGGAATGCAGCATTAACCGAGCCGGTGAAAGGGGTGAATATCTCGCAAGGTACCTATCAGGAAATCAATGTAGAAGCAAGAAGCTATCAGGAGTATATGAGATTTGGACCAATTCCTTACAGCGAAACGCTAAAGTACAATACTTTGCAACAAAATACGGGATGGTAATATTCATTCATTATAACAAATAACATCATGAAAAATAAAGTATATATTTTACTTGCGCTCGTCTTAACACTTGGCGCTTGCAAAAACGAAGAATGGGCATTTCCAGATAATGATACCCAAACCGTTTATTTTGCCTATCAGGGACCGATTCGGACCATCACCATGGGCGAAGATATTTTTGATACTTCACTTGATAACCAACATAGATTTCAGATTATGGGTACAGTTGGTGGAGTTTACTCAAATAATGAAGATATTACCATTGGTATTAGTGTGGATAATGCGCTAACGCAGGGATTATCTTTTCCATCGCCCTACAGCGGTATTGTAAGGCCCATGCCGACTAATTATTATACACTTGCGGCTAACAAAATTGTTATCCCGAAAGGAAGTTTGATAGGTGGAATAGATGTACAGCTAACCGATGCTTTTTTCGCAGACCCATTGGCTATCAATACCACTTATGTGATCCCTTTAACGATGACCAGTGTTGATCAGAATAAAAAGATCTTGCCTGAAAAAAAACACACCTTGTATGCCGTAAAGTATATCAATACATGGCAGGGTTTTTACCTGCGCAGAGGAAAGGATGTGATTGCAGGCAAAGGTGGTAACACTGCACTCAATCAAACTGTAGTTCGCCATATGAAATATGTGGAGAATGATGAAATCAACAAGTTAAACACGCGTTCGTTAACCCAGGCCGAGTTTCCTGTCACATTTAAAG
>CAMLDJ010000014.1 GCA_946478755.1 uncultured Pedobacter sp.
CAATGTGGTATAATCGGTACCGCTGGTTGCAGTGCCGGCGATGGTGTAACTTACCGTTACATCCTGCGCTACCGTGTAACCTGCAGGCAGGCTCAGGATGAATTCGCCGTTTGTACCTGGCTCCATACCATCAAGTCCTTTACTCACGCTCAGCACCTGGTTGGCAGCGATATTGTCATCATCCAGGATGCTGGCCGTTGCAGCATTATTTGGTGAGGCCGCCGCGGTGAACGTAAAGTTCGTAGAAGCGCCATTTGTAATGGTTGCAGTCACGGTTTCTGTACCCTCAATAATTTTATCATCTATCACGTCTACCGGCAGCAGTATGCTGTTCGCTCCGGCCGGCAAGACCACACTGCCGCTTAAAGCGGTATAATCAGTACCATTGATGCCGTTTCCTGTTATCGTGTAATTCACCGTAACAGGTTCCGAGGACCGGATGCCTGCCGGAAGGCTGATGCGGAAAACGCCATTGGTGGAAGGCTCTTCCACATCGGCAAGCTTCTGAATGCTCAGCACATTGCTGGAAGCTGTATTCTCATCATCTGAAATATTTACCGAAGCAGTGCCATTTGTAGTGCTGGCTGTATAAATAGAGCTGGTGCTGGTGCCGATACCTCCGGTGAGGGTTACCGCTACGCTTTCCGTCTGCTCGATCAGTTTATCGTCAATCACATTCACCGGTAAGGCCACGCTGTTCTGACCGGCCAAAAGGGTAACTGTACCACTTAAGGTAGCATAATCTGTCCCTGCGGCGGCAGTGCCCGCAACGGTATAGCTGACCGCAATGTTCTCTGAGGCCAGGATGCCTGTTGGCAGGCTGATGCTGAATGCGCCTCCACTGGTCGGCTCAGACCCATCGGCAGTATTTACGACGCTCAGTGTCCGGTTGGCAGGGGTATCGTCATTATCTATAATGCTTCCTGTTGCGCTGCCTTCAACCGGATCAGGACTGAAGCTAAAGCTACCTGAAGCGGCATCATCGATGGTAACCACTACTGTTTCGGTGCCCTCAATGATCTGATCGTCTACTATGTTAGCCACAGCGGCGGTAGAGGCAGAATTTGCGCTGATAGTTGCAGTGCCTGAGAAATGCGTCGAGTTCAAGCCAGTGTAATCGGTGCCCAATATCGCGCTACCAGCTACTGTATAGTGGATGGTTACCGCCTCGGAACTGGTAATTCCATCAGGGAGCAAGAAATTGAACCGGATTGAATTTCCACCTTCTTCCCCATCACGGAACAACAATACCCTTACCCTGCGGTTCGCTGGAGTGTTGTCATCATCAGCTATCGTTACCGTCGCATTGTTTGCAACGGGGTTGACAGTAAAGCTGCCCAGAGTTGCACTGGTACCACCGGTCAGAGTCAGGATCACGCTTTCAGGGTTCTCGATGATCTGGTCATCTGAAACGGTCACTGGTGCAGCCACACTATTTTGTCCGGCTGGAATGATCACCGAACCGGTTAAAGCCGTATAGTCAGCACCACTGGTTGCTGTACCACTTCCGGTAAAGTTTACAGTAATGTCTTCAGAGGCAGTCACACCTAAAGGCAGGCTGACACTGAAGGCCCCATTGGTACCAGGCTCGGCCGCATCAGCAGTTTTAGTTATGCTCACAACCCGGTTGATGGCTATATTGTCGTCGTCCGAAATGGTGACGGTTGCATTGCCGTTTGTAGTGCTGGCAGTAAAGGCGAAGGATGTAGAACTACCACCGGTGATGGTCAGCCCCACTGTTTCTGCCTGCTCCATCACCTGGTCGTTGATTACTGCTACAGGTAATGAAACACTATTTTCACCGGCAGGGATGACCACTGTTCCACTTAAAGTGGTATAATCCGCTCCGCCAGTAGCTGTACCAGCTACGGTATAATTTACGGTAATATCCTCTGCCGAGGTAACACCGGCTGGCAGACCAATATTAAACGAACCATTGGTTCCAGGCTCAGTTGCATTGCTGCCACTGTTTACTCCGATAATGGTTCTGGCAGGGTCGCCGGCATCATTGTCTGCAATGTCAATCGTTGCAGTTGCCTGCGTATCATTGATGTTGTAAAGGCTGCTGCTCGCCGTACCTGTGGCGTCATCGAGCGTTAAGGTTAAGTTTTCAAGTGTTTCTATGACATTATCGTCGGTAATTTCAACCGGCAAGGCCAGGCTGTTGCTGCCGCTTGGGAAAGTAACCGTACCGCTCAGGGCAGTATAGTCTGTTCCGTTAGCGGCGGTACCTGTGATGGTGTAGTTTACCGTGATATCTTCAGTGGCGGTAATGCCAGCCGGCAGACTGATGCTGAAAGCACCATCCTGACTGCCTTCGCTACCATCCTGTACCTTTTGTATACTCAGTACCTGATTCGCGGTAGTCAGGCCACCAAAAGTAGAGAAGTTTTGTATGCCGCTGAACGCTACATAGTCCAGGCCATCCTGCTGCCCGGTTGCCGGGATCAGCTCAGTCATATTGGCAAGTCCATCAGGGCTCAGATCTGCCAGCGTAGTGGCAATGTCACCACTATGCTTGAACCAGGTCCAGCGCTGCGGACCGGTTACTCCGCGGGTAGCCAGGAGCGCATTCTCGGCATTGGCTTTTTCCGCAGGATCCCAGAACAAGCGGAGCTGCACACCGCCGTTAGCGGTAAGGTCTGCACCGGTATAAGTGATCTGCAGGAGTCTGCGCATGAGCTGCGTACCGTTGTCGGTACCGTTATTGCTGCCCAGTGCTCCGGCCATATCCCTGTTCACATCTACCACGGCCGAAAGTTTGGACACATCTATCGTGTTTCCGTTCAGTGTGATAGAAGCAATGTATTTATTGGCATCAGCAGGATCGATGAAATAAAGTATTCCGTCCTGGATACAGGTAGATGTTACTGTGCTCACCGTTGCATCAGGTGCCAGGCTAGCAGTGCGCTGCGGATGGCTCGTGATCAGGGTAAACACTACCCCATCGGTTAATGCGCTTACATTCTCGAAACTCACAACACCTCCGTTAAAGCCGGTGGCAGGTATTTCAGTAACCGTGCCGGTGGCGAAATTGCCGTCACCGTCCTGATCGATCATCATCGTGAAATCCTCTGCCACTGTTCCAGTTACTGTAATGCCGTTCAGATCGAACTGCAGACTAAGCGGCTGGGCACTGATATCGTAATTGGTCAGCTGTGTTTTCCATTCCTGCGTGAGGCGCTCGCCGATACAGCTGCCAACCGGCAAGTCTGTATTGGTTAGGGTAATCGCGGCACTGTTACTGCCAAATACAAGGTAGCTCTTGTCTGCCGCGAAAGTATTCGTGTTCTCCTGGTTGGTAGCGACCACTGTGCGCAGACCTGCCGTAAGGATGGAACCTGCATGTACACTCCGGCTCTGTTTCTGAACGAGTGCTTCTGCATCATCGCGTCCGATACCGAAGATGTTGACTTTATAGGTGCCGTTTACTGCGGCATCCCAGATTTTGGTCGTGCCGTCGGTAGCAATATAATCCTGCGGAGTCGACTGATCGAGCGTGATTCCGTATTTAATACCGAGGTAAGATTCCACCTGGCGGTTCTCTGTAGCAGTAAGGGCGGATTTGTAAACGATCACCTCGGGAATCTTACCGTTGAAGATCCTGCCGTCGAAGGTAGTGGTTCCGGTAGTTCGGCCACCTATTTCAAAGAAAGAGCCATCGCCCTGGGTAACGCAGCTGGTGGCTAAAGGTCCCTGTTTGCCATTCAGCCAAACGCTTCCTCCCGCTGAGTTAATCGTGTTAATATAATTGCCTCTTGCAATGACAGGCCCTGATAATGCAGGTGTGATCTGGCCCAGAATACACCCGTTGCCATCGAGGCCATAAGCACCCGCGGATGTATTAAGCAGCCCTCTTCCAGACTTCGAGCCGATCCAGTCACCGTTAGATGAGAAGATGCCGCCCAGTTCCGTGATGGCTCCTTCCCGGCTGGCCACAGAGAATATCGACAAAGGAACAGTCGAGTTCCAGGCTACGCCCGCGTCCCCTTTAAGGGATTTGTTCAATGCCCCGGAGAAATCAACTGCCGGATTGAAGTTAATGGCTCCCGGCACTGCCAGAATATCTACCGATGGCGTAACAGCGTCTGTATGTGCCGGCGCGGAAGGTTGCAGTTCGGTTACCATGCTGCCGCTCTGGTTCTTCCATTGTTCCACCTGGCCACCCGCGTTTGCTGTGAGCCCAGCATCTGCCTTCACCCATAAGGTTTCTCCCGCCACACCACCTGGTGAGGCAGCGAAACCTGCGAAGGTAAAGTACTGGCCGCTAGTAAAGTCGACGGTGGTCACATAACTGGCTACGCCATTGATGTCTCTTTCAGACAGCGGAATGAACTGGTCAGTGCCGTCGAAGGTTGCGTCGCCACTCACCACCAGGTGAAGTGCCGTGGTACTCAACGACAACTGATCTTTGGGAATGGCAACTTCAACGGTACCTATAGTACCGGTTTCCTGCACTTTCCACACCCTTGTCATCCGTTTGCTCACCAGCGGATTGCCGGTGATGATGGTGCTGAGGGAAGTGGCAGCGCCATCATCACTCCAGGTCATATAAGTTTTATCTGCGCTGAAAATATTTGTATTAGAAAGGTTGTCTGCCGCAATGCCGCCGAGCCCCACTATGGGCTGGAAGCCGGCATTTATGCTCCGGGATTGTTTCTGGGCAAGGCCTTCCACATCATCGCGGCCGATACCGGTGATGTTGTTTTTGTGGGTGGCATTGGCGGCAGCATCCCATATTTTGGTCGTGCCGTCGGTAGCCAGGTAATCGGTAGCAACAGTCTGGTCGATCGTATAGCCGTATTTGACGGCCAGGTAGGTACTGACCCGTTGGCGCTCAATGGCTGTCAAGGCGTTGGAGTAAACGATCACATCGCCCATGGTGCCGCTCCAAAACTGTGCTCCGCCGGTATATGAACCCAGCCTTGCAGCGGTGGGTACCGTGTTCCATGCCTTGGCCGCGGTAGCTAGCTGCCTGGTTTTGCCGAAAATGGTGGCCGCGCCTCCGTTACCAGCCCAGGTGGCTGTCAATTCGTTCGGCATGTTGAGCTGCCAGAAACCGGGCGAAGCCACATCATTGGCAGTGCCGACAAATTGGCCTGCACCAACAATGTTGGCCAAACCTGAACTTTGTGAAGTACCGATTGCCCCCCAACTGATGATATATCTGTTACCGACAATATTGTCCGCGTTGCCCAAACCGATCAGTGTTCTGGCGGTAGTAGCCGTCGGTAATTTCATTACGTCGAGATCCATATAATGGGCTGTGCCGTTGAATTTAACCACCGGATTGAAGTTGACATCATCAGTTAAATTATGGGCAAATAGCGGTTGGTTAGCCGGTGTAACCTGTACTGCATTATTCAGATCGGACGCATAATCGGTCCAGCCATTGATCGCCGTATTATCGGTAGTGCTGGAAGTACCGGCATCCGCACGTAGCCAAAGCGATGTGCCCACTACACCACCCGGGGCTTTCATAGAAGCTCCGTAACTGAAGTACTGTCCGTTACTCAGGTCAACTGTCGCCTCATAGTGTTTTACACCATTCAACGTAGTTTCGGTTAACGGGAGGAACTGGTCCGTTCCATCAAAAGTAGCATCATTGCTGACGATGAGATAAGTTTCCTGGGCATTAGGTAAAGCGTCGTAAGGCACTGCGATCTGCACGCTGCCGACAGTACCGCTCTCCTGCACCTTCCACACTCTTGTCATGCGGAAGTTAGCTATAGCATGACCGGTTAATGGTGTTTTAAAGAGAGAACTGGCGCCGTCATCGCTCCAGGTCATATAGGTTTTATCAGCACTGAATGTGCTGGTATTGGCCAGGTTCGTTTCTGCAAGGCTGCCCAAAGCAATGGCCAGCTGCATGCCTGTATTGATGCTGCGGCTCTGTTTCTGCACCAGGTCTTCTGCGTCGTCACGACCAATGCCGGCGATGTTGTTCTTGTGGGTTGCATTGGCAGCAGCGTCCCATACTTTGGTGGTTCCGTCGGTAGCCAGGTAATCGGTAGCGCCGTTATTCAGGGTAATACCGTATTTGAGCGCGAGGTAAGTATGTACGCGTTGCTGTTCATTTAGCGTCAGTGCGTTGGCATACACGATCATATCCCCAAAGCGACCGTTGTAGGAAGCGCCCCCGTTCCAGCCTACGCGCGGCTGACTGTTCGATCCGGTAAAGACGCCGGGCCCGTTGCCGTTAGCCACGCTCAAGCCATTTTTGAAAATTTCCTGCTTCTTTGCAGGAAGCGCGCTGTCGCTGGTAGCTCCCCAAAGCACCGTCTGGTTATTAACACCTCCGGTATTATAGGTAAGCCGGCTGGTGAGATACGGAGCATCCCAGTAAACAATATTATCAGACCAGGTAGTATGCAGAGTGATCTGGTCAACTGCACCGGCGCCGCTAGTGGCAGGCTCCGTGAATATAACCGTAGCAGTAGGACTGATCTGGTTGGCGACCACAAAAGCTGCGGCGCCGGTATAGGTTCCGGTTTTCAGGAAAGAACTGCCTGTTAAAGCAGAGTTTACCCCGTTGAATTTGATGACCGGATTGAAGTTGATGTTACCTGCGGCATTGTTGAGGTATAAAGGCTGGTTGGCCACAACCGCCTGCGACATGTTATTGAGGTTAGGGCTGTAATCGTTCCAGTTGCTTACAGGGGTATTATCTACCGTGGCAGATACACCATCATCCGCACGCAGCCAGATCAAATTGCCACTGCTCACACCGCCGGGATATTTCACGGCAGCCCCATAAGTGAAGTAAACGCCGTCCGGCATCAGGCTCGTGTTTAGGGTAACAGATTTATCCGTATTTAGCGGCAGTTCCTGATCGATCGTCGCAAAAGTTGGATCAGTACTGATCAGCAGGGATACAGAGGTACCTATTACGCCGGCTTTAAGGGTAATGGACTGATCCGCCCAATTGGTTTTATCTACTTTCCACACCCTTGGCAGGCGGCGGGTAACGCCGGTGCCGTTTATTATTTCTGAGTAAGCTGTAGCGGACAGTCCGTTATCTGCAAATACGAAGAAAGATTTATCGTTGGTGATGATATTGCTGTTCAGTTCATTGGTAAGGGCAATGTTGCTGCCCAGTGAGATGGTCACAAAGCCGTTGTCTACACTGAGCGATTGTTTGGTGTTCAGATTAGTTGCATCGTCCCTGCCTATACCAGTTACGCTGTTTTTATAAGTTGCATTGGCCGTCCAGTAGGAAGTGCCATCAGTAGCCAGGTAATTGGTGTTGCCGCCATTCAGTGTGATGCCGTATTTAAGGCCCAGGTAGGATTCTACCGACTGGCGTTCCACATCCGTAAGTACGCGGTCGTAAGCTATCACCTCTCCCATGCTGCCTTTCCAGTAAAGGGCGCGGGCAGCCATGGTACGGGAGCCTATAGAAACAAGATTATCAGTGAGTGGCGTTAAGTTGATGGTACCCTGGTTGTCAAGCGCATAGTTTTCAAACATGCGAATACCGTTGGCCGTATTATTTGCCTGGCTGCCGCTGAAAATATAGGGTTTATCAAGCTGGATGGCGTTGAGACCAGTTACCGCAACAACTGATGCGGCATTCTGCAGGTACTGCAGTTTGTTGCCTGAGACGATCCGGAATTCCATTCCATGAGATGATCCGACTGCACCTGAGCTTAAAAGATCTCCCAACCCGGAACCACTGGCAACCGCAAAAACGGTGGCTGTGGAAGGATTTATACGTGTAGTGGCAATATCTAAAAAGTCGTCCGTACCGTCGAACTGTAGGCTGTAGTTGAAGTTCATCCCGCGTGCATCGGTAACAGGACGACTGGTTACCACATCCTGTAAAGCGTTATTGCCGAAGTTGCTGTAGTCGCTCCACTGGCCGCCGCTTGATTTACCATCATCTGCACGCAGCCAGAAGGTAATGCCGTCTTTCACGCCGTTCGGTCCCTTGACCATCCTGGCGAAAGTGAAGTAACCATTATCTGGCAGCAGGTTACTGTTAATGGTAACGGTGTTGTCATCGTTCATCACATAAGCAGCGTCTCCTGCACCAAAAGTCTCGTCTGCGCTTACCAGCAAGTAAGTTTCTGCAGTACTTCCGGATAACCTGATCGTAATATTCTGATCAGCCCAGTTGGTCTTCTGCGCTTTGAAAATGCGGGCCATACGGTGGTTGACATTATTGATGCCGTTTACAGGCGTCAGGAAAGTAACCGCACCATCATCATCGCCAAAGCTGAGGAAAGAAAGATTGTTGGTGATCTCTGTAACGTTGGCTGCATTCGAAGCTGCAATAGCCGGACCGGCAGCGATCGTAACGATACCGCCTTCTGAGTTCAGGGACTGTTTCTGGTACAGCATACCGCGATCATCGCGACCGATGCCGGTGATGCGCCGGGCATAGCTGCCTCCTTCGGCCGCCTGCCACATGGTGGTGCTGCCATCGCTGGCCAGGTAATCCATGGGGGTACCGATGCCAAGCGTAAGACCGTATCTGAGGGCCATGTAGGATTGCACTTGCTGGCGTTCCACAGTACTCAGTTTACGGGAATACAGGATCACTTCGGGGATATCTCCGTTAAAGGGAGCGTTGTGCCCGGCTCCGATATAATTCCTGAGGGGTACTGATGCAAAGCTTACTGCATTGACATTGGCTGTTACCAGCACCTTGCCGTCGATACCAGCCGCGTAATCGCTAGGGGCGCTCCAAATGTTCAGCATGTGCGGGTTGCGCACATTCACGGTGGCAGGATAAGCAAAGGTGTACCTCGCAGTACCGGAGCCAAAATAAGTATAGTGGCTATTGTTACTCCATGTATAGGTAGACTGATTGCTGGCATAAGTGCCACCAAATTCAAAAGGATAATGAAGTGTAGCCGAGGTATTATCAAGGTTGGATAGCTGTACGGAGAATATTTCACCTGCCGTCATGGTATTTGCAAATTGCGGCAGCGAGAAATAGGTAGCAGCTCCAATGCCGATACCTGGGTTGAAGTTAAAGGAAGCCGGCTTCCATGGCGCTGCATTTCCATTAACCTTGGGCCACACACGTCCAGACGGGCTCAATTCCTTCCAGGAGGTAACGTTGGTACCGCCTGTTACGCCGCTGTCTGCTCTGGCCCATACTTCAAGGCCAGCCACTACGCCCGCAGGGCCGCTTTGTGCATTGGCAAAAGTGAAGTAATAACCATCTGGCAGCAGGTCGCTGTCAAGTGTTGTCAATCCTCTGTCATCCAGCTGATAGACAGCGTCTCCTGCTCCAAAAGTCGCATCAGCACTCACCAATAGGTATTTCGTATCGTCCGCTCCCATCAGTGCCAGCCTGACACTACTTTTTGCCCAGTTATTGCGGTCTATTTTGTAGATGCGTGCCATGCGCACACTCACATCTTCCAGCCCGTTAACGGCCTGGGTATAGGTTACCGCTCCCCCGTTATCACTGAAGGTAAGAAAGGAAAGGTCATTGTCAATGTTAGTAGGATTCTCCCTGTTGGAGGTAGCAAAACCATTGCCTATGGTAATGCTTACATTGGCTCCATCTACCTGCGAGCGGCTTTGCTTTTGAAGCAAAGTACCGTTGTCATCCCTGCCGATGCCGGTGATGCGCTGGCCGTAGCCTGCGTTTTTGGAAGCCGTCCACATCCTGGTGTTGCCATTGCTGGCGATGTAGTCAGTCATAGCACCCGCGGCATTCCGCAAGTCCAGACCGTATTTCAGGGACAGGTAACTGTTCACCCGTATACGCTCATCATCGTTCAGGCGCCTGTCGTACAGGATCACTTCGGAAATACGGCCGGTGAAGATAGAACCATGGCCTGCGCCAATAGCGTTGTTGCCAGGATTACTTGTTGCCGTTCTCCTGAAGTCGACGGGGAAGGTGGTGCTGCTGCCAATCGTTTTACCATCAAAGCTTACCCCCCAGTTACCGGGAGCGCTCCAGTTATTTAAAATGTGGGCCTGCTGCATGTTAATGCCTCCAAGTGGATAGCCTGGCCTCGAGTTGGTGCCAAAATGCGTATAGTGGTTCCCGTTACTATAGTGATAATGCTGCGGCTGAAGGTTGACAGGGTCACCGCCAAACTCAAACGGGAAACTAGCAGCCGTTGAATTGGCAGCCAGCGTGGAGAACTGCACGGAAAATATTTCACCCTGGGTATAAGCGTTCGCAAAGCTTGCTATCGAAAAGTAGTTGTCGCCCGCAAAATGGATAGCCGGATTATAGTTAATCGCATTCGGCAGCAAGGTAGTTACCGCAGTATTGGCTTTGGGCCATTCTCTTTGTACAGCCTGGTCGGTCCACTTGGTCGCGTTGTTGTCAACAGCGGTCACACCCGCATCCGCTTTTACCCATACCTGTAAATTGGGGGCTACGCCACCGGGAAAACGCTGCTGCTTGCCGAAAGTAAAGAAGGCGCCATCGGCCAGGTCGGCACTGGAAAGGGTAACCTTACCGTTGCCGTCTAATTTCAGCTCGCGGCTAAGCGTACCGAAACCGGCATCTGTGCTGATGAGCAAATAGTTGTCTAGTGATCCGCCTTCCAGTTGCAAGGTTACCTCCTGGGTATTGTCCCAGGCAGCTGTTTTTTGCACCTTCCAGACACGTCCCATGCGCTGCGTCACATTAGTTCCGGTTATTGCCGTGAAATAATTGGTGCTGCCGTCGTTGTCGCTGAATGTCAGGAAGGCCTTATCGTTTGTAAAGTTAGTGGTATTGGCAGTGTTGGATGCAGCAATGGCATTACCCAGCGCGATGGTCACCACACCAAGATCCTGGCTCAGTGACTGCTTTTGCTGAAGTAAGGAGAGGTCGTCACGGCCGATACCGGTGATGCGTTTTTTATAAACAGGATCAGCTGTCCACATCGCTGTTCCATCGCTGGCCAGGTAATTTGTTGGCGTGGTCTGATCCAGCGTAGTACCATATTTAATGGCCAGATAGGATTCAATTTTCTGACGGTCTAATGCAGTCAGTGCTGTAATGTCTTTATAGATGATGACTTCAGGAATATTACCGTTATAATACCCACTCCCGTGCCATACGCCTAAATTAGTCGCATAGTTGCCGCCATTGTTCACACCGAAATCACGGGCAGCATTGCTGCTGGCAATATTTGTCCGGTCGCGGTAAATGTTCATACTCGCCACCGTCTTGGTGTAGCTCCATACATTGGTCTTATTTAAGCTACTCCCCCAGGCAGCACTTATTCTAAATCCATAAGGTGCGTCGAAGTAAGCGGTCGAATTGTTATAAGAAGTAGTGGTCGCTACGGCATACCCGTTGGTTGTCATCTGATCAAACAATGCGCCGCCAGCCATCGCACTTGAAGTTGATGCGCCAAATATGGCGATGTTGTTCATGTTACCCGCACCCAAAACGGAACTGGCCGGATCTACTATGTTTCCTTTACCGAAGTACTGAACACCTGTAAACGTCGCAGTAGGGTTAAAGTTCATGCCTGTTTCCTGCACTGTTGGCTGATTGGCAGCTGATGATTGAGGGATGTTGATGTTGTTTCCACTGAAGTCATTCCATTGCGCCCTGGTTAAGCCATAGTCTGCACGGTACCAGGCCCCAATCCCGGTACTTACACCGCCTGGCCCCTGGATGGCAATTGCCTTGGATTCACTAAACTCCGAAGTACCTTTTGTGGATGTGATCGTGGCGCTCCAGGCCCCTGAAGGGCTACCGGCGAAAGCAACAGGATAAACCGTTGTATTTCCTTTTGCCACATTGTCAAAAGTAGCGACCAGCTGACGGCCACTATAAAGTGAGGTACCGGCTTCATTGGCAAACAGCTGAATCGTATAGGTAGTGCCGGCAGCGTCTGTTGCAATATTGGGCACAGTGATGCTGACATTATAGGTGCCAATACCAGCAACTGCTGATGAATTGATGACCGGACGGTTGGCGCCTTTGTAATTTCCGTTTGATGCCGCACCAATAAAAATACCCGGGCTAAAATTATTGTAAATGCTGTTGCCGGTAATGGTTACGCCCTGTGTATTGTCATTGGTGTGAAAATATACACCACTCCCCCCGTTATTATAAATCTGGTTATTTCCGGTTATTGAAACGGATTTCATCACATTTGCACCGGCATGAAAAAAGATACCATGAGAAACGTTATCACGAATGATATTGCCCGTAAAGTCTATATCCGTTACCGCATTGGTGCCGTTTATCACGATGCCCGAACGGCTCTGGTTATAAAAGGATGAATTGACGATGTCCACATTATTAACGGCAAAATTGCCGTAAAATTCAATACCGTCGAAGTTATTGCTGAACTTCGAATTGCTGATCTGGGAATTAGTAGCCGCTTGCAATATATAAACACCATCGTTGTCGAACTCATTAAAAGTCACATTGTCGATATTCACGTCAGTAGCGGCTGCTATAAATGCTATACCGGCATCCGCATCATCCGTACTGCCGGGTTTATCTGCGTCCAGCACCGAATTATTGAAATTAAGGCCGTTCAAAGTGCTTTCAAACCGGATAAAATTGGAGCCAGGGTAAAGTCCGGGCATACTGTTCCCCATGGTGGCCTGGTTGATAGTAATATTGTTGGCAGCGCCATTGAACCAGATGCTGTGGATATCGTTTTCATTTATATTTACTGTATTCAGCGTCACGTTATTCGTCGTATTGTCGAAGCGGATAGCATAGTCTCCATCATTATCGGCGCCTATCACATCCATATCTATTGTAGTCCGTTTGATCTCGAAATTGGTGTTGACAAAATCAGAATAGATACCAAGCGACGCGCCGCTCCACAAGCTATCCAGCGTCACATCGCTAATCGCCACGTTATTCGCCGTTTCTACCGGGCCTCCGGTATTATCCAGTACGATCCCATTTTGAAAGCCGCTGATATTACTATTGGTAAGGATCAGCCCGTTTACTGATGCATCTCTGAACACGATCCCTTCCCCGCCCCGCACATTGCCTGCCGTGCTGAGCCGAATGTTGTCCATCACCAGGTTGGTTTGTGTGCCGCCAGTAAAATAAAAAGCCCTTCCATAGTAGACACCGCCTGCAGGTTCCATATCCGTAGACACAATGTTCCTTATGGTAAGGTCTGTGGACGCCCCCTGCACCCGCATGAATGCATTCAGGTAATTACCCACCGTGCTGAAAGAGCGTATGTTATCAATAGTGATCCCTGTCGTGTTGGGGAAGATGTCTACATTGATGTCCCCGTTGTTCTGTATGACAAAATTCCGTACCGTTACGCTGTCTGCATTGATGACAAAAGGATTGATGATAGAATTGGTACCCGTGGCAAACAGCATGATCTTGTTCTCCCCATCGATGATCAGCTTCTTTTTGGTAATGGTTGGCAACGAGGTGGTCAGCGTGATCTGTCCGTGCACATTGAATATAATGGAGTGCTCCCCGCCTCCTGCCGCATTTGCGTCCAGGATGGCCTGCCGGAATGAACCCAGCCCGGCATTGTTGGTGTTGGTGACCGGAAAGTCAGTTCCGTAAGCTACCTGACTGATCAAGGCATAAAATACCACAACCATTAAGCATATCGCTTTTTTATAAATTTTTTCTGCTTTAAAAAATAATTTCTTAGAAAACCCGTCGTTATTATTAACAGTCATGTAATTGAAGCTGCTTAATAAATGGTTAAGTAAGTTGTTGTTCATATTTAGATGAATAAGGTAATGTCGGTCACAAACGTTTAGCTGGCTGGCAGCTGGTTAAATGTCATGGAATACTTTTTCAAGCATTCCCCATGTATGTAAGTGCTTTCTTTTTTGGCTTCTCAGGCCGGAAAAGAACGTTGGGCTAAAGTTAAAGCAGTAAGAAAAAATATCTTGTAGTATTAATTAGATAGCAGTGTATGATTATGTAGATGTAATTTGTAGCTAAGCAATCTTCATTTACACTTAAACTGCTGATTTAAAGAGAAATATAACATCATAGATTTTTCAGTCCCGAAAGCAATGCTTATGTAGCAAAATTTTTACTATACAGAATTCTTCCCGGAATGGGAAAAAAGGGGAAAATACATTTACATTAAGACAGGGAAAACGCTTGATCAAACCAAAACGCTTGTCTTTTAAAGAGTGGTGTTATAAAGGGGTTGGAGTTTAAGCAACGCTATTGGAAAATGAGGAATAAAGCTTGAATTTCTCTGCCAGTTCTATGGTGCTTTTTACACCGAGTTTCTCGAATGTCCGCACTTTATAGGTACTGATGGTACCCATCTGGAGGTTCATGATTTTCGAGATTTCTAACACGCCAAGGCCTTGCGCAAGATGAAGGGCTACTTCCAATTCACGATTAGACAACAAACTCAGGGGATTATCCCCCGGCTCGTTATTTGAGAACGTTTCCAGCAGGCTCTCTTTCATTTCCTGACTTACATACTTCCGTCCTTCCATAACGGTCTGAATGGCTTTGATGATATCCTGTTCGTCTGAATTCTTATTCACATACCCATTTGCCCCTGCCTGTATATACCGCATGGCAAATATTTTTTCATCATAGGAAGAAAACATCAGAATTTTGATTTTAGGCTGCATGCTTTTTACAATATCGAGCATCGCAATCTTATTTCCACCTGGCATGTTGATATCGAGGATCAGCAGGTCTACCGGCTTTTGGAGGTGAAACAAGGCCTGTTCAAAGGTCTCAGCCTGTAAGACATTTACTGCAGCCCAATTTTCTCTGATGATGTTTATTACGCCTCTTCTCACAATACCGTGATCATCGGCGATAATAGCGTTCGTTAATTTAGCGTTCATTGCAAACAATATAATGAATTATTTGGAAATTATTTGGAAGGGAATTAAATATTCTGCATTACATTCCAAAAAATAAAAAACTATTCCGGGAGATACCGTGTTTTTATAGCTCATCAATATCTACAAAAATGGAAAATAGCACAGTAAACACAGAAATCTTAAATGATCTTATCGAAATTAATAACGACAGGGTTGCAGGCTATCAAAAAGCATTGGAAGAACTGCACCCGGAAGACTCCGATCTGAAATCGCTATTTGTGGAAATGGTTAGACAAAGCCACAGGCATAAAGCAGACCTTGTCCGGGAAGTACAGGTACTTGGTGGAAATCCTGAAACAGGCAGTACCACTTCTGGAAAGATCTATCGCGCCTGGATGGACGTAAAAGCAATTTTTACCGGCCATGACAGGGAAACAGTTTTAAACAATTGTGAGTTTGGTGAAGATGCTGCGCAAAAGGCTTATAAAATGGCACTGGAAAGCGAAGGACTTGCTCAGCATTTAAGAACATTAGTTTCTACTCAGAAAGATGAGTTAAAAATTTCCCATGACCAGATCAAAGCCTTAAGAGATCGGGTCAGTTAAACAATACCTGAAAAGCTATTTTAGAACTAAAATAATTTGGTTTTTAACAATGGCGTTAATTGATTTGGCTCCTGTTTAGAAAATGATAAACGGCAGCCAAATCAATTGCATTCAGGTATTATTCAGGCCGGTCTGCAGGCAGCACACCCCAGGCTAAAGATGGTTTATTGCCCATATAAATCACCAGCTCTCCTCCACCGACGATAGCGGAATGCTGTAAATAAGATTTTGAATACTTTTTGCCATTCAATTCCACTTGCTGAATGTATTTATTTGTCGCACTGTTCCCGACTACCTTAATGTGAAACTTTTTATGCTCAGGCAAACTGATAATGGCATCATCAACCACCGGTGATCCGAAAATATAAACTCCGTTTGCCGGATTAACAGGGTAAAAGCCCATAGCAGAAAAAACGTACCAGGCCGACATTTGTCCCAGGTCTTCATTCCCGCACAAACCATCTGGCTTTGTGGTATACAGGGAATCCGTTACTTTGCGCACCATATCTGCTGTTTTCCAGGGCTGGCCTGCAAAGGCATACAGGTAAGGGATATGATGATTTGGTTCATTTCCCTGCGCATATTGTCCGATCAAACCGCTAATATCAGGAGAACTGCCGGAAGTCATTTGCGAGCTCATGCTAAACAGGGAGTCGAGTTTCCTGCTAAAGGGTAGCTCTCCTCCAAACAAAGTGATCAGGCCTTTAGGGTCCTGTGGAACAAGCCAGGTATACTGCCAGGCATTGCCCTCGGTATAATCATCTTCTCTGTGTTTGGAAGCTACGGGGTCGAAAGGCGTTCGCCAGCTGCCATCCTCAAGTTTACCACGCATAAATTGTGTTTTCTGATCGAAATATGCAGCATATAGCTTTGCTCTTTTGCTAAAATAAGCATAATCGTCTTTCTTTCCCATGGCTTTTGCCATTTGGGCGATACACCAGTCGTCAATTGCATATTCCAGGCCTTTGGCTACAGACTCAATCATCTTATCCGCCGGAATATATTTCAACTGCCGTACATATCCTATTCCCTCAGTTTGCTGCATAGCACTCTGTTTAGCGGCTGCATAAGCCAGGTCAGCATCAAAACCCCGGAAACCTTTTAAGTAAGCATCGGCGATGATGGGAACCGCATGATAGCCGATCATGGTATTCGTTTCATTGCCCATCAGGTGCCAGACCGGCAATTTGCCTTGTTGTTTATAAATGGCCAGGAAGGAGTTGATGACAGCGGAAACCTTATCTGGATGTATAATGGTAAACAAGGGGTGATAAGCCCGGTAGGTATCCCATAAGGAGAAGGTGGTGTAATTGGTGAAATCTGCTTTGGGGTAGACCTTTTTATCTGTTCCGCGATAATCGCCATTTGCATCATTAAAGAGCGAAGGGGCGATCATGGTATGATACATTGCCGTATAAAACTTTTTCTTTGTTTCTCCATCGGCCTCAATCCTGATCTTTTCGAGCTCCGCATTCCATTTCCGATCGGCCTTAGTTACTACCTGTTCAAAATCCCAGGCTGGTATTTCGGCCTGGATATTAGCCAGCGCATTTTCATAACTAACCGGCGAAAGTCCGACTTTAAGCTTCAGGACATGACCTGCTATGGCATTAAATTTAAGGAATGCCCTCACTTTTTCGGCATTAAGGGAGCGGCCGTTTTTGGCTTGCTGAACAGCAGTACTGTCATACAATGCCAGATCTTTTATTGGCTGTGAAAGTTTAATGGCGAAGAACAGGCGCTGGTCATCCGCCCAGCCTTTAGAAAACCGATAACCAACAAGCGTTGTCGGGTTTAACAGTTTTACATAGGTGTCGACTGGTCTATCCCAGCCCAGTCCGGCTGCAAGGTCGAGCATGACATGTGGATCGCGACTACCTTTTGGAAAAGTATAGCGATGAAACCCTACTCTTTCTGAAGCGGTCAATTCGGCGCGGATGTCATGTTTTTGCAGGCGTACGCTATAGTAGCCTGCCCTGCTGATCTCCTGATCATGGGAAAAAAGCGACACATAGTCGCCCGCTATTCCTCCGGTTGCCGGCATGATCAGGATATCATTTAGGTCACCAATACCGGTACCACTTAAATGCGTATGTGAAAAGCCGGTGATGGTATTGCTCACATAATTATAACCGCTGCACCAGTCCCAGCCCTCGAACACGTTGGAAGGGCCGAGTTGTACTGCACCAAAAGGCACACTGGCACCTACAAATACATGGCCATGGGCAGCTGAACCAATGTGCGGATCAACGTACTGGGTTAGCTTCTCCTGCGCAAAAAGCACCGTCGTCAGGAAAGTTATGATGAATGTTATGCTCAGTTTCGGTATCATCCTCTTGTTTTTATCTGTTTCATTACTTTTTTCGTTGGTTGCAACCGTCATTGTCCTATCGCCAGTTTCACCGGCTCAACATTCCAGCCATAGACCTCGATACTCAGAGGTATGTTTTCCCGCTCCGGATAATCAAGTACAATACTTTTTTCATGGCCCGGCAATACGGTTACATAATTGTCGGAGAAAAATGCCGGCAGGATCCGCTCCCCGGTTTTCGAGTTGATCAGGGCAATGCGGTTAAAAAAGGCAACAGGATTTTCGAGGTCGTTCTTTAGTTTTACCTCCATCCTGCCCTTTGCTGTTTTATGAGCCCCAACCTTCAGATCAGCCGGTTTCATATCCTGCAGGCCACTATAATTTCCATCCTGGCCGGGCATCCAGTACAGGTTTTCGCTCAGAACCTTTTGGTTTGCATTGAGTAATTTCAAGACCACAAATGCCCCGGCTTTAGCCTTCAGCTGTTTTAAGGCTTCATTAAGGCCGAAGGTTCTTTGAGCGACCGAAGGCCCCACTTCGGTAAAGGCCTGGATCTGTTGCTGCTGTTTGCCTTCCATATTGTAGAGGGTGGCCTGCACCATCACATTGCGCTGAACGACGAAGCTATTGTTGACAACGGTCACCATGCTGTCCAGCGGGTTCATCATGATGTGCAGCGGTTCGGCGCCTTTGCGTAAACCGTAGAGACAGGCGTTTACATCGAGGTAACAATCGTACATTTGTCCACGCATCGCCGTCCATGGGTTTTGCGTTTTCCAGATGATGGTGCCGGTATACCAGTCCCACATATGTGCCGAAAATCCTTCCATCAGGGAGCGGTACTGGTTGTAATTGACCAGTTGTGCCTTCATGGCAAAATCTTTGGCATCCTTTGCTTTTCCGTAAGGATCGATGTGCTGATCGTATGAAATGTACTTATGATAAGCCCAGACTGAATCGGGATCCTTGCCGTTTTGAGGGGCGATCATATTTTGCTCGGGAATGAAACGTTGCAGGGAAGCATAGTCGCCTACGCCGACCGATCCGACTTCGGAGTTGTAGGGGTAGGTTTTAAAAGACCAGAATGTTTTAGGGTCCTGGATGGTATAGGGACCATCTCCGTTTCCACCAAGAAAATTGTAGGACATGTCGTTGGAATTGGAGTAGTCAAAGAAATACCTTGTCCCATCCAGCTCTGGAAGGATTTTTTCTTTAAGTGGATATAAAATGTCATCAGGCGGGGTAATTTCGTTACCGCCGCACCAGAAGGCGAGTGAGGGATGATTTCTGATCATCTTGATCTGATCGGTGGCAGCGGTTAACACCAGCTGGTGATCATCGGGGTATTGCCTGCGGGTCCATTGATCATCTTTCTTTAAGGGGTCCAGCCATTTTCCGTTGCAGTCGCCGCTAAACCAGAAATCCTGGAAGACGAGCATTCCGTATTTATCGCAGGCCTGGTAAAACTCCGGCCGTTCAATGATGGCCCCACCCCATATGCGGATCAGGTTCAGGTTCATATCGCGGTGAAAGCGCACTTCGGCATCATACCTTTGATCTGAAAAGCGCAGCATGGCGTCAGAGATCACCCAGTTGCCTCCTTTTATAAATATTTTTTGTCCGTTAACCAGGTTCTCCCGGCTCCGGGTATGTTCGTTCCATCTCGTGCTGATCTCCCTTACACCAAACTGAACGTTTTCTTTATCGGCTGTTTTTCCTGAAGCATTCACGAATGTGAAGTCAATGTTGTATAGGGCTTGCTGACCGTAGCCATTCGGCCACCAGAGTTTCGGATTTTTAAGTTCCAGTTCGGGCAGTTTTATCAGTTTTTTCTCTCCGGCTTTCAACTGCACCGCTGTTTTGACCATATTCCCTTCGAGTGTATATTGTAAATATCCGCTTACCGGTTTGGCTAAAGGGTTTTCAATTTCACAGGAGGTACGGATAAACGCCGGTTCCTGCCTTCCCTGAGGCAGGCGTTTGCCCGGAACCAGCGTAACAATATGCGGGTTTTCGAGATTAACACCGCTTGTTTTTTCTATAAATACCTTGTCCCAGATCCCGGTATTTCGGTCTCTTATTGGCTGGATCCAGTCCCAGCCCGCAGTATAGGGCGTGGTTAATCCTTTGGCAATGGTCCCGTCGCCGCCCTGCCCGCCATTTGCTGCGCCTGCAAAATCAGGCGGATATACCAGTACGGCCAGTCTGTTTTTCCCGTTTGCCGCCAGCAACGAGGTAATGTTATATTGCTGGCGCAGGTGCATGCCCACATGCGTCGATGCATTTACCTTTTTACCGTTCAGGTATATTTCACTCTTATAATTAACCCCTCTCAGCTTTAGCCAGATCTGTTCCCCCACTTTTGCACTTTGCTCAAAGGACTTCACAAACCAATAGGTATAATGTGCGCTGCCCGTATCGTACAGATCTTTAATCTGCTTGTTGTTCATCCCGTAAAAGGGATCGGGAACTTTATTGTTGTTCAGCAAAGTGGTCAGCACGGTGCCTGGGACTGTTGCCGGCATCCAGTCTTTGAGCTCCTCGCTAGGTTTTGAAAGGGCATCGCCACCCATACGGACCTCATTCAATGGCTTGCATTCCCAGCCGCTGTTCAGTTCGTATCTGTTTTGCGCAAAGCCGAGGTTAAACGCCAAAGTCAATAAAAATATTAATAGGAGTCTGTTCATTTAAGATCAAATTTGTTTGTGGTATTAATTGATAACTGACAGCGTCTCTTTCAACTGTAATTCCCGGCTTGAAGCGCCAATCATAATTCTAAAATCTCCGGGCTCAATTACCGTTTTCATTTCAGCATTTAGCATCTGAAGCATTTCAGGACTGATCTCAAAAGACACCTCCCTGGATTCTCCCGCCTTCAACCGGATCCGCTGAAAGCCTTTTAGTTCCAGAACAGGTCTGGCAACGCTGGCCAGCATATCGCGGATGTACAGCTGCACGACTTCATCACCCTCCCGATCTCCGGTATTTTTCAGGCTAAAGGTAGCGGTGACTTTGTCCGTCGACCTGATCTTTTTACTACTCAGCTTTAAGTCCTTATATTCAAATGTCGTATAGCTAAGGCCGAAACCAAAAGGGAACAGCGGCTCACCGCTTAAGTTGTTATAGTCGTCGCCCCGGCCCGTTGGCTTGTGGTTGTATACCAGGGGCAGCTGGGACTCATGTACCGGGTAGGTTATGGGCAAACGGCCCGCCGGGTTATAGTCGCCAAATAAAGTCTGGGCCACTGCATTTCCTCCTTCTTCACCGGGGTACCAGATGTTTAAAACTGCCGCAGCCTGATCAAACCAACTGTTCATGGTAATTGCACTGCCACCAACCAGTAAAACAACAACCGGTTTCCCGGTTTTCTCCATCGCCAGGATCAGCTGCTCCTGGTTGCCTGGTAAGTTCAGATAAGCGCGGTCCAGAAATTCACCTTCTTTTATTCCCGCGGCAATGATGATCACATCCGCACTTTTTGCCAGCTCGAGCGCTTCGGACAACTCAGTAGCGCGATTGTCGGGCACGTCATAATTCCAGATCAATTTGATATATGCATTGCCTTTTGGTTCCTTAAATTCTATGCGGATTTGATAGGACTTACCCTTATCGAAGCGGAAAGGCACTAACCGTGTGTGATAAGATCTTTTTTCCCATTGATCGATCAACAGTTTGCCATCGAGGTAAAGGCGATAGCCGTCGTTCCCTTCAAGGCCGATCTGGTAAGTTCCTGATTTTGGCGCACTGATACTGCCCGTCCACCGAACGGAGTACTGGTCTTTGGCCAAGCGTTTATCCGGGGAGGAAAGCGTCCACATCAAGTCGATCTTCTTGTCTACCCTGCTCAGCACCGGCTTACCTGCCAGTGTAAGGTTATCGAAATACTCGCCCCGGAGGCCGGTAGCCGTATCTGATCTCAAAAACTGCTGTTTTACAGGAACGTATAACACGGGGTTGCGGCTGCTGCCTTTACGGTATAGGACATTGACCTTAGTACCTGCCCGTTTTTTTAAGCCTTCCAGAATACTTACCTTACCATTCCCGGTTCCACTGTAACCACCCAGGCGGGCTTCAACAGCATCTTCCCCCAGCAGCAGTATATTATTTACATCTTTTAGCGGTAAAACCGATGGGTCATTTTTTAACAGGACGAAGGACTGAAGTGCCGCCTGGCGGGCTACAGCCTTATTGCGCTGATCAGCCAATGACTTTTTCGCAGCTTTCTCTGATACATAAGGATTTTCGAAGAGACCCAATTGGAATTTTGCCCTTAGAACCCTTGAAACGGCATCATCTATTCTTTCCTGAGCAATAGATCCGTCGAGAAATGGGGGAATAAACAATTTATAATGTTCATATTCTATCTGAAAGATCACATCCAGCCCGGCAGTGATCGCTTGTTTTGTTGCATCAGCATATCCACTGGTGGTATGATGCAATACATTTCCCCCTCCTACGGCACCCGCATCAGAAATGACAAAGCCTTTAAAGCCCCAGTCCGTTTTTAACTTTTTGGTTAACAGCCAGGCGTTGGAAGTGGCGGGCGTGCCATTGACAGAGTTGTAAGCCGTCATGAGCGACCTGCTTTTACCCTGCTGTATCGTTGCTTTGAACGGTGGGAAATGGATCTCTTCCAGCAGGCGGTCATTGTAGCTTATGGGATAACTGTCGCGGCCCCCATCCCCTACATTTGCCACAAAATGCTTCGGCGTAGTAATGATGTTACGGGATTCAAAGGCATTGACGAAAGCCAGTCCCATCTGTGAGGTAAGAAAGGGATCTTCCCCGTAGGTTTCTTCGGTACGCCCCCAGCGTACATCTGAAGCAATATTGATGACAGGAGTCAGGATGTCCCTGATGCCTCTTACCTTTGCTTCCCTTGCAATAGCGCCGGCCACTTTACTCATCATGGTGGTATCAAACCCCGCGGCAAGGCCGATGGCTTGCGGGAAGGCAGTTGCTCCCTGTCTTACTAATCCATGCAGGGCCTCATCAAATGCAATAATTGGAATACCTAATCGCGTTTCCTTCACGAAATATCGTTGTATGGCGTTTATTTTTTTTGCAAGTGTATAAGCGTTTTCCTTCGAGTTGTTGTAGCTGAGCATTTGCCCGGCTTCTCCTCCGCCCTGAGAAACGGCCCCTACCTGCAAGCCGAAAATACCGTTCTTATAGCGGTTCTTATCCACACCATCCAGATCACCTGGGATCATAAACAGCTGCCAGAATTTCTCCTCGGGGGTCATTCTGGACAAAAGGTCTTTAACCCTTGTCTCTATATCGGCAGTTGGGTTTTTATATATGGGTTGAGACAATTGGCTTTTAGGGGTGTTCTTGTCTTTTCCCTGCTGAGCCTTCGCAATGCTGGCATGAGAAAGGAACAGGATTAAAAAGGGAATAAAAAAGATTCTGACCATTACACACTTCATCGGTTACATTTTAAGAGGCCTATAAATTGTTTTTGGCGGGTTTAAATTCGAAAGCCAGGGCGGTATCAGCAGCATGAACACCGGCGGGCAATTCAACCGTCGTTCTTCCATTCTCCTGTTTCCATTTCATTTTTTTGCCTGTAGCGATCAGCGTAACTGCCGTCCCTTTTTTTGGCGTGTTGCCGGTCCAACTAATCACTTCGGGCATTTTTCCAGCTTCCTCCAGACAGTGTATGGCATAACGGGTTTTCCCGTCTTTACTTTGCGTGAACCAGGTATTGCCTTCCTGATAGTTTTTGGCGATCCGCGTTCCATAAACTGCTTTTCCATTCAGTCTGGTCCATTTACCGATATCATTTAGCTTGGTGATGACTTCTTCAGGGAATGTACCATCTGCTTTTGGCCCTACGCCTAAGAGCAGGCTGCCGCCTTTAGCCACCACTTCTATCAGGGTATGGATCACCTTCGAAGCCGGCTTATAATGATCATTGGGAACAAAGCCCCAGGCATCCCCTAAAGTCATACAGCTTTCCCATGGATGTGCCAGTTGTTTTTCAGGTACTTTTTGTTCGGGGGTCTGATAGTTCTCGTAGGGACCATGTACGGTTCTGTCGACCATTAATAACCCTGGTTGAGCCTTACGGGCCATATCCGCAATTTTCGGCATATCGATGTCCTGGCTCCACTTTGGGATGGCTGCTCCCCATGAAAGCACTTCGGCATTGACCGTTTCCCGGGGTCTTACCCAGCCACCATCCAGCCATAATATGTCAATGCTGCCATAATTATGCATCAGCTCGCCAATCTGGTTGAAGGTATACTGTTTAAACCTGTTCCATCTCCAGGGATTTTTTTTGATGTCGTAGTTGTTGTTTCTATTCGGTGTGGCATATTTAGACCACCAGTAATATTGCGAATGCCAGTCCGGTTTCGAGAAATAAGCGCCGATCATAAAGCCCTCCTTCCGAAAAGCATCAAACACATATTTGGCGACATCTGCTTTAGGGTTATCCTTGAAAGGTCCGGCGGAGATTTTAAAGTCTGACTCTTTGGTATCGAATAGGCTAAAGCCGTCGTGGTGCTTGGTAGTAAACACCAGGTAACGCATTCCGGCAGCTGCCCCGGCTTTTGCCCATTGTTCCGGATTAAATTTTACCGGATTGAATTTTTTGCTCTGGTCCCAATACCATTGCTTGTAATCGTCATAGGCGATGGTACTATCCCGTTCAATCCAGTCTTCGGAACAGATGGACCAGGATTCTATAATTCCGGGCACGGCATATATTCCCCAATGGATGATCATACCGAACTTCTGGTCCTGCCATTTGTCCAGCTTTTGTTTAACCAGTGGGTCCTTGGGCCATTCGTAAACGGTTGATTGATGATGAACACCATTATCCTGCGCATTTATCCTGCTCATCACACTTACCAGCAGGACTACAATTATGAATATCTTTCTCTTCATCAGCATATATTTAGGATTAAAAGCAATCTTATTCACAGGCCTTAATGGCCTGTTACAAAATTGTCCTGCCTGCAGCTGCAGGCAGGACAATAATTTATTCTAATTGATGAACCATTAAAACCGGCATTATGGCTGCCAGAATATTTTAGTGGTCCGGGTATCTTTGGGCTGTACTGCCTGGTAATTTGCAGCGTTGTTAGACTTCTCAACCGAAGGGTATAATAATCTTGTCGGTGGTAAAGTAAAGTCGGCTAATGATGCCGGAACAAAGGTAAGCGCCGGAATACCGGTACGTCTCAGTTCGGCCCAGGCATGCTGCGCCTGCAAAAATCCGTAATGCAACCATTTTTGCGTTCCGATCAAGACGAGCTTATTTGCGGGGGTTCCGGTATACGCAATGGTAGAACCGGTAATAAAGGTATTGATCGTTGCTGCTGAAGGTTTTTCTTCTTTTTTACCACTGCCGATGCTGTTCAGATAATAATAGAAAGTCACCGATTGACCTACCGCAGTTTCGTATGCTGTTTTTGCTGCGGCAGTAGAGCCCCAGCGTTCCTGCGCTTCTGCTTTCAAAAAGTTTACCTCTGAGGCCGTCACGACAATTCCAGGCAAAGCTGTATTTCTCCAGATCGTAGCCGAATCAATGATGGAGTATTTTGCAAATTCAGCGTCAGCCTGTGCCTGGGTGAATGTAATAGGCATCGCTCTGTAGGTTGGGTTCGGTACAAATTGCGGAGTACCTGCTCCGGTACCAAACTTATCAAACATGACCGGAATTCTGGGATCATTTGCCGGATTCATCACGGTGTTTAACATATAGTCGGGCGCAAAATAACTATCTATTTCAAACATCGCATCTACGAGTGATGAAGTAAAGTTTGTTAAAGGTCTTAACAAAATATCACTTGTTAACGGTGAATAATCCTGCACATTACCTCCGTCAACCAAAGGATACGTAGCCGGCGTATTTAAGATCTCCAATACAGCAGGACGTGCCATGGCTTCATTTTTTGAAGAGATCCGCATCAGCAAACGAAGGCGTACGGAATTGGCATACCTCCTCCATTTGTCGATACTACCGCTGTTGAGGATATCTGCCTTGTTGAAATCGGCCGGAGCTGTCGCCGTAGCGAAAAAGGTATTTGCTTCCGCTAAGCCCTGAATAAACATATCATACAAAGCGGCCTGGTCATCAAATTTAGCAGGTTTGATCACATTTGATGAAGGTAAACTTCCCGCTTCAGAGAAAGGAATGTCACCAAAATTATCGACCATCTGAGCGGCCTGGTCATACAGTACAACCTTAGCTGCCTGCATATAAATTTGTTTCTCTGCTTTTTCCGCTTCTGGAAGCGAATTGTAAGTATTCTCCATCGCCCTGTAAATTCCTATTACACCAGGAGAATAGAAATCCCTCCAATAATCATTGGTATATCCATCTTGTTGCTGGTACATGGTACTACCTGGGGTAAAGAAAGCCGTTTGTGCATACACGGCCGAATGCATGAGCAGGAATGTGCGCAGGTTCCAATAAGAAGGCCTTACCCGGTCGTTATTGATCAGATCGGTTAAGAAGCCTGGCAAACTTGCCGTCGTCGAGGCTTCAGGATTCAAATACTTATCTTCAAGCGATTTCTTACATCCGCTGACTACTGCTGTGAACAGTGAAAGAACAACAAATGCTTTTATAGTTATAGTTTTCATTTCTTTAAATTTTATGCATTGCTGCTGTTAGAAATTAGCGTTTAAGGAGATACCAAAACTTCTTGTTGCAGCAGTTGAACCGAAGTCAACGCCTTGTGAATACCATTGGTTACCAACAGGAGCTTCAGGATCGAGATTTTCAATGGTTTTCCAGAAATAGAAAAGGTTTCGTCCGATCAATGAAAAACGAAGATTATTCATCCCGATTTTCTTAGCGAATTTATTATCTACTGTATAACCGATCACGGCCTCACGCATTTTGATAAAACTGTTATCGTACACCATTCCCTCTTCGTTTAAACCTAGATTGCCCCATTGGAAAGTATTCAAATAATAGGCTTCTCCATCTAAGTTAACGGTATTGGGCAAGCCTGTGTTTTCATTTACACCGGGAAGGGTAATTCCTTTATCACGCAACTCCAGTGTACTCTCATACAGACCTGCAGCAGTTCCATATTTCAGCGCTGGAGAAACCAGTTGTCCACCAAAACGGTAATCTACGGTAAAGTCAAGGCTGAAATTTTTATAAGTGAATGTATTGGTTAATCCACCAATTGCCTTTGGCATGATGTTACCCACTTTTTTAAAGTGTGCCGGATCGGTATCCATGGTATAATATCCGTCATCGCTAATCAGGAACGCTCCGTTGCCGTTTGTTTTTCGCGGGAGAACATAGATGTTTCCAAGCGCTTCACCTGGTTTAGCACTGATTTTAGCAGAGCTCTGATCTGCCTCAAAGAAGATCAACTCAGGTATTTCTCCATTCAGATAATCCAGTTTAGCCGTATTTTTTGAGAAAATAAGCCTGGTTCTCCAACTGAAATTCTCCGTCTGAACAGGGGTACCATTAAGGGAAATTTCCAATCCTTTGTTTGAAATCTGGCCTACGTTAACCAACTGGCTGTTGGCACCTGCACTAGGTGCAGTAGTTAAACTCAGGATCTGATCCTCAATGTGATTGCTGTAATAACTCACATCAAAACCTACACGGTTGTTAAGGAACCTCATTTCCGCACCAAGCTCGACTTCATATTTCCTTTCAGGCTTAAGACTGGAATTTCCATAGTCACTTTTTAAGGTAAGTGAAGGAACAGAACCATTTACAGTCTGCAGCGGTGTCTGACTGTAAGCGATATTAGACTTGTACATAGGTGCATCATTACCCACAATACCATATGATGCTCTCAGCTTACCAAAACTGATGGGCTCAGGCATTTTGAAAGCCTGGCTGAATATAAATCCGGAGTTGAGGGACATATATTGGTAATTGTTATTCTGCGGCGGCAAGGTAGATGAGTATTCGGTACGCCCTGTAGCTTCAAGGAAGAGGTAGTCTTTATAAGAGATGTTTGCAATTCCCAGATACGCGTATTTTAATAAGGTCTGTCTTTTAGTTCTCGGCACGTTAACGTCTAAGCCATTGTCTATTGTACCGACAGAGTTGGACAATGCAAACCAGTTCTCACTGATTAAACCGTCTTTGGTTCCTGCATACTGATCATTATAGTTTTCAGATCTGGACTGGAAACCACCCGTTAAAGAGAAATCTATATCGCTTGTAATTTTGTCGGTATAGGTTAACAGGGCATCTCCATAAGTGATGGAATAATTGCCTTTAGTGGTACTATAAGAGCCTGTACTGATCCCACCGGAGTTGTAAGCAAGGGCATATTCATTGTAACGTTTGTCTTCTATACCCAGTGAGGTATAATCATTACCAATTCTACCTCTTAGCTTTAATTTAGGAACGATGTTATAAGTTAAAGTTGCGCTTGATAGCAGCCTGTTTTCTGTTTCATCATAGGTGTTTTTGTATTGACTCCAGAAATAGTCGAGTATTCCCGCAGCATTTGTATTGTAGATAAAGGCCTCAGGTCTGTTCGTACCCAGTTTCGAATACTTGTACCCCTGAGAAGTCTGGTAGATAGATTTCAGCATATCCATATCCTCCGCACGGTTGAAGAAGCCACCATTAGAAGCCAGTACATTGCCCATCAAACCAGCACGGTTATGGGTTCTTGTATTCATGTAATTCACAACGATATCCGCAGTCAGGTTGTCTGCCATTTTAATACTGGTATTCAAACCGAAGGTGTTACGTTGCTGCTTACTTCCGGGTGTTACTCCCTTGTAATCCATCCTTGTAGCAGAGAAACGATAGTTTAATTTATCAGTTTGATTGGAGATACCAATGTTGATATTGGAATTAAAGCCCTTGTCAAACACTTCCGCATAGTTGTTTTCCTGCGCGGTATAGGGTCTGATTACTCCATCCCACCATTTTACGTCTTGCCCATCATATTTAGGACCAAATTGGGCATAAGCACTCCACCAGGGTCTTTTGCCTCCTGGCGCGTTGGGATCAGGCAACCAGCTTTCCGCATCACCACCATTATCCGTACTGGTTTTAGCATCATAACCCGGGCCATATATGTTTTGCATTTTCGGAAGGAAAGCTGCGTTCTCAATTGAGCCGGTATAATTGAAATCAACACCTAAACCACGGCCTTTTGATCCCTTTTTTGTGGTGATTACAATAACACCACTGGCAGCGTCTGAACCGTAAAGCGCACTGGCACTGGCACCTTTCAGCACGGTAAAGGTTTCAATATCCGCCGGATTGATGTCCAGCATACCATTTCCGGAGACGCGGTCGTTGTTCCAGATTCCCTGGCCACCTGCACTGCCCAAACCTCCGTTGTTATTCGCGCCACCAGGGCCATTTTGCTGGTCGTTACGAATCACCACCCCATCCACTACATACAGTGGCTGACGGTTAAAGCTCAAAGAGTTGATACCCCTGATCTGGATGTTTACCGCACTGCTGGCACCACCTGGAGCGGTTGTTACTTTTACTCCGGCAGCCTTACCATACAAAGCGGAACCAAAATTGGTATTCCCCGCCTGGGTGATTTCTTTTGCCGTAACTGTACTTACCGCATAACCCAGGGATTTTGCTTCCCTTTTGATACCCAGTGAGGTGACGACCACCTCGTTCAGACTGTTGTCCTGTTCCTGAAGAACAATGTTGATAGATGCTGCAGCACCTACGGTAGCTTCCTGCGATTTATAGCCTATATAACTAAAAACGAGTGTACTTCCTTCTGCTGCGGATATGGCATACCTTCCGGCAGCATCGGTGCTTACACCAGTTTTAGTGCCTTTTACCAGAACGCTGACTGCTGGGATAGGTGTTCCCGTCGCATCCTTTACGGTTCCCGAAATGTTTTTTTGTGCGTAAGCTGTTATTGTCAATAGGCACAACAATAAAGCACTTAAGCACCGGGAGTAAATCTGTTTCATCTTGATTAAGTTTTGGTTAATATTTAGGTTAATTGGGTAGGTTCTTCTATTTGATCAAATTGACTATGTTCTATCACTAAGCTCGCTGCGGCCAGTAACTCGGCATTTGCAGCTAATTCTGAAAGTATGATGTGCGTCTGGTCTGCAATCCTGGGAATGCAAAACTCATTAACAGCCTGCTGTACAGGCGGCAAGAGTATTTTCCCTGCTATAGCTCCCCTTCCGCTTAAAATAATGCACTCGGGATTCATAATATGGATCAGGGTGGCCAATCCTTTTCCGATCAGAAAGGCTGCATCAGAAAGAATGGACACAGCAAGCGGATCGTGGTTTTTGGCAGCTTCTAAAAAAAGGTCGCCGCGGTTTCTGTTTTTATCTTTAAAGAGTTCGGTCATGCTTGTTGCGGCACCGTTCTCTATTTCCTCGTTTGCACGCTTGGTCATTACCAGTAAAGAGGTTTCTACCTCCAGGCAGCCACGCTTACCACAGGAACATAAATTATTGCTGCTGGAAAGCGGAATATGACTAAACTCACCAGCATAACCACTGCTTCCTCTATAAAGTTTTCCGTTTATGATCATTCCCAGACCAGTTCCCCATCCTATGTTGGCCACCATCACGTCCCGTTTTCCTGTTGCTGCACCAAAATGCAGTTCAGCAAGAGCAATCAAACTTGAATCGTTATCCATAAGCACTGGAAGACCCAGTTTTTTGGTCAGGTATTTTCCAAGGTGCTTACCATCTTTCGTTTTGAGGTGCGAATGATTGATTCCATGCTCGGCGTCGATAAATCCAGGCACGCCAATGCCAACACCCAGAAGGTTTCCGATATCTATTCCAGAAAGCTTAATGTGCTTATCGATGAAATCAATCAGTTCATCTACTGCTTTAGTCCCTCCCGGCAGGGCAAGATCTAAAGTTTGAATCGGGTAGACAAGATTCCGGGCCAGGTCATAGATCGCCATCCTGGTGGTAAACTGATCCATCGCCACAGAAACAATGTATTTCTGCATATCAGGGTTTAACAGGAACAAGGACGCCCTTCTGCCACCAGTTGAAGGTGCGAGTCCTTGTTCTGTTATATATCCTTCGGTAACCAGCCCGTTAACGACTTTAGTGACCAATGGTAAACTTTTATGGGTGAGTTTACTTAATTGTGTAAGTGACAGCGGATTTTTATAATAAAGCTGCTTAATGATATCCGCTTTAAGCAATTGACCCTTTTCTATTGTCATCGGTTTTTCGGTTAGATTGATATAACAAACTTAATAATTTAAAACAATACTTTACTAATCTTTTTAAATTATTTATTAAGTATAGCCATGTTTTATAAAGTTGAAGAACTTTACAAATGCGCTCAGCAACGTAAGTAATTACTTAATTTATTTTATATCAAGGAATTAACCAAACCAACTACCCGCAAAAAAATGGAGCAAGGTATTTATCCTTGCTCCATTTTGCTTGGTATTCTTGTACTCCGATTTATTTTTTTCTCATGATCATCCAGGAGTTCGCCACCGCTCGTTCTACATTTCCAGAGGGCTTATTTTGAGTTTCATAAGCACCCGAGCTGTTTTTACGATAAAAGTAGTGGAGCCACCGTTTCCTCTTTTGTTTTTTTTTCTGTTTCTGCTTTCTTACTGCCGGATTGAGTAAAAACAGTAAACAGTAAAAATGCGAGCAGGTACAATTTATATTGATATTTCATGATTAGTGAATTTATAATTATTTTCGGAAGTAAGTGACTCCGGAGCCCGATTCGATGGTTTCCAGATTAACCGCAGCAGCGGCTGTGCAGGACAGGGTACCAATAGTAAGACTCGTGGTTTCCCTTGGGATAATCCATGCATTTTTACTGACCACACCTCCAAGTTTCGAGTAATCGCTCACGTCGCTGGCCGGCTGTCTGTACATATACAAATTGGTGCCCTGTCCAAAGAATGGCTGGGGCTCCCCGGTTTCAGGGTTAGCAGGGTTGTAATGATCATTCAAAGGAACCCGATAACCCCATCCGTTGGCCGCATTATAAGCTGTAGTCAGTTTGGTACCATAGAAGACCGCATCAATAGGAACCGATGTAGAAGTAACCGTTGTTCCGTTAAATACAGCGATCCCATCTACAACGTTACTCCCATCGCCAGCCATGTTGCCCATAGTTGCCGTGGCACTGCCAAAACCATCATATGCTGCAGCAGGTGCGTTGATTGTTCTGATCCAGTTGGCACTGCTGATGTCGGTTGTTGGACCGCAGTTCCAGTATCCGCCAATTACTTTGCCCGGACCGCCCACGTAAAGGAAAGTCCCGGCTTTTGCGGTACCGGCATTAAGGTTAAACTTGAAGGTAAGTGTTCCACCGGCAGCCCATCCGTTAGCTGTAGCTGTACCGTTTGAAGCGACAACAACCGAATAGGGCGTTGCAGCGAAATCAATGTCACGAAGTGCCATGAGTTGTATATATTCATAAGAACCTTTATGCACGACGGTAACTCCAGTGGAATAGGAAGATGAGGTGCCTGCTGCCGGGGCATCCCCTCCTTTTGGATCTGCCAGGAAACCACTGATGACCAGGTCTGCATTTAATGGGGCGCTTGTGATCTGTACATCATTTATTGTTCGCATACGCAATTGCATGGTCGCACCTTCTACAGTATTGGCCTGTGCATTATAGTACATCGCTATGCCTGTAAAATTGGCATTAACAGGAACCTTAGCGGCAGAGAAACTTGCTGCCGGATCGGTGGCCAGTTTAATCTCTGCCTCAGTGGATCCATCATAAAGTCCTTTTTCTCCGCTATAAGTTTCATTGGCCACTGGTGGAGGAACCAGGTCTGCACCAGCTATTTTAACCAGCATACTTTCATACTTGTTGAAGTTTTTTGACAGCTCATCGAGCGTGATCAGCAGCGTTTTCACAAATCGATCCTGATCAACTTTCGTAATTTTGCTTGTAGGGATATCCAGCAACTGGAGACTTCCCTTTACGCGGTCGATCTTACTTCCCTGTATCTCTATAACCAATGAATCCCCTGGTAGGTAAGGCACAGCTTCTGCATCTTTTAAAGACACTACAATTCCGGCGGTTATACCATCCTTTGTCTGTACCATTACGAACTGTCCCTTGGGAATATTACCCGCACTGACATCAGAAATCACCGTTCCTGCTAAACGGGAAACACCAGTATTTTCTTCAGTGAGCTGTATCTGCGCACCTTTATACAGATTACGCAGTGAAGCTACGCTAACATTTACTGTTGGCGTTCCTAATAGCGTATCCTTTTGTTTGAAACAAGCGGTCAGCATCATCGCCGAAACAGCGATGATCACTAATGAATAAATTAATCTCTTCATCTCTTTATTTTAAATATTGAAAATTATTGTTCCCACCAGGATTTCACATTGATGTTGTCCGTTCCGATCCAGGTTACCGCTTCCAGGTAATTGCTTTTGTTGTATGCCTGGGTAACTACCGGATATAATAACCTGCGCGGCATTTTACCGCCATTGCTGGCTTGTGCATGTACCGTAAGCTCTGGATAACCCGTTCTGCGGTAATCAAACCAGGATTCCAGTCCGACATAAAACAGGGAAAGGTATTTCTGTGTAATAATGGTAGACAGCTGTCCATCAAAAGCTACTCCAGGCTGGGTAAGGTAGGTAGCCGGCAGGCTTGCGGCCCAAAATGTCATACTGGCTCTAACGCCATTTTCATAATAGAGCTGTGCTTGTGCATTCCCGCCCGGGATCCATCCTTTTAACGCTACTTCTGCTAAGATAAACTGCAGTTCGGAATAGCTCATGATCATTCCCAAACGTGGTGACTGGGCTAGGGTAAAGTTTAGGTATGAAGTCGGCAGGTTAAAAATTGTTCCAGCCATTCCACTCGGGAAGCCGCTTTGCGTGCTTACATACTCCTGTCCATTCTTGGTGTACCAAATCGGGATCCTCGGGTCGCCGAAATCCTGCATCAGCTGAAGGATGAAATTACTAGGGCAGTAGTTCGCTCCGAAATCAACGTTAGTGGAATTGAAATATGGGTTATAAAAGGGCTCGACATTAGTAAACGCGAGATAGGCCTGATCTGAAGCTCCTGTAAAAATAGGGTACAGATCCGGGTTGCTGACAATCGAATTGATTTTTGCCGCGCTATTCATTTCAGGGCGGTTGCTTACTCTAAGGTACAGGCGCAGACGCAAGGAATTGCAAAACTTTTTCCAGCAGGTAATCTGTGCAGCCTCCTGGTTTCCATAAAGGATATCGCCGCCCTGATCAAGTTTCATCTTATCGTCAAATAGGAGTGCAGCCTTGTCCAGGTTGTCCAGCAGGTCCTGATAAATATCCTCCTGCTTATCGTACTTCGGCAGGAAGTTGAGCTCATCTCCTTTCTGGGCATCAAAATAAGGTACGTTCCCAAAAGCATCCGTTAATTCCGACATCATCCATGCCTTTAAAGTTAAGGCAACGGCTATATAACTGGAATGCCCTTCTTTTTCTGCGCGCCTTAGCATATCCTCGGCATTATTCAGCATGGTATAATGCTTATTCCATAAATTGTTGCCGTCTGTAGATCTCAGATCGTAGCGTTGTACAAAGGCATTTTCGCTTTTTTGCACAGTGTATTGCATCAACTCGTTGCCCAAGCTCCTTGCAGTAGCGATATTGGTTGTAGTAGCAGTGTATAAAGTTTGCGACAAAAGTGTGCCCGGAGTAATGTCTTTTATCGCATTTGGATCCTTGCTCATGGTATCAAAATCCTTTGTACAGCTTAATGCCGAGATTGTGGCAAAAGCAAAAACCAGGTAATGTATCTTCTTCATCTGTATTTCTGTTAAAATGAAAGTTTAAAATTGAATCCAAACGTGCGCGTGGTAGGAAATTGTCCGACTTCTATTCCCTGGATCATCACCCCTCCGTTCAGCGTGCTGCTTTGCGGATCAAAAACCGGCCATGCACTCCATATGAATAGATTTCTGCCAAATACCCCGGCCGAAGTATTCCTGATACCCATTTTTTCCAGGTACTTGGATTTGATGGTGTAATCCAAACGTGCTTCCCTCAATTTGATATAAGTTGCATCAAAGAGGTTAGCCTCCGCATTGACACGATCAAAATGTGCGTTGTAATATACCGAAGGACTAACCACCACATCGTTGGCCCTGTAGCTGCCGTCACTATTCATGATCACACCTGTACCCAATATGCCGCCCTTTTCTCTGCCGGGGATGGTGCTGGTCAGTTTACCGGATACGGTCATTACAGAATTCGACAGCGAATATTTCTTATGTCCGAACTCTCCATCAAACAAGACGTTCAATCGGAACCTTTTATAAGTAAACTCATTTCCTATGCCCCCTTTAAACTTTGGAACTGCACTGCCCTGGTATACGATATCAGGTGTAAGTTGAGGCACACCGTTCGCATAAATAATATCGCCATTTGAATTACGCAGATAACCTCGTCCATAGATATCGCCAATACTGCCGCCAGGAATGGCCATCAGGGAAACACCGGAAGATCCCATTGCATACAATTCCAGGTTTTCTACACCTTCTCTAAGGTAAACGACCTTCCCTCTGTTGATCGCAGCGTTGATCGTCGTCCGCCATGAAAAGTCCTTTTTGGTAATCACCTTTCCCCAGGCCTGCAATTCCAATCCCTTGTTGCGAACTAAGCCCGCATTCATTATGTAGTTGTAATAGCCACTTGCCCGCTCTACAGGAACCTTTAAGATCTGGTCGTAGGTGTTAGTCAGGTAAGCTGAAAAATCTATCCCAATCTTATTTTTGAAAAAGCGTGCTTCCAGACCGGCTTCATAACTCTTTGTCCTTTCAGGTTTTAAATCCGAATTGTTGAGGATAGTCGGATTCGTAACACTTGAAGGAAAATTGCTTGATGCATAATATTTTTCTATCCGGTAGGGCTGGGTATCATTTCCAACCTCCGCATAAGAAAATCTGGCTTTGAGGTAGGAAAGCGCATTGCTGCGTAAATGTAGCATATCCGACACCACAAGACTTAAGTTTGCTGATGGGTAGAAATAAGAATTGTTAGCGGCAGAGAATACACTGGACCAGTCGTTCCTGGCAGTAAGCTCTAAAAACAGATAGTCCTTAAAAGAGAAATTGGCAAAGCCATAAACACTGTTAACGGCCTTTTCTTCTTTATATCCTACCATAACAGGTCTGTCGATTCCATTGGTAAGTGTGTAAACACCTGGAATCAGCAGCTTTTTTATGCTCCCTATTGTTCTGTTGTACATGGAATGCATGCGGTTGCCGCCGACAGCAGCACTCATGCTAAAGTCTTTATTGAGTTTTTTCTTATAGTTCAGGAGGAAATCGGAGTTTTGCTCATAACGGATCACATTTTGCTCTTTATAAAACCCGTTGGTGTAGTGATGTGCACTCATCGGCTGCCTGTTTGAGCTGATGTCATCGTACATATCGATAGCCGTTTTCGCGGTAAAAGTAAGGTCCTTCGTGATGTTGTAATTGAAGTTGATATTTCCGAAAACGCCGTTTCTATTCATCGGGTTCAGCTCCTCATATAGGGCAAAATAGGGATTATCAGGTACAGAGCTGAATGGCCTGTTTTGTTTGTCGTCCTCCGTTGCCCAGTAATCGCGGAACCAGTTCAAATCGACATTGGCGTTGGTAAACATCAGAAAATAGGATGCGGTCTGGTTGCTGTAACCGGTGCTTGGCAGGTTATCTGATGATTTGTTATAATAGTTGATCTTGGTAGAGATCTGCATTTTCTCACTGATCTTCTGCGTTAAAGAGAAATTCACATTTGTTCGCTGGTAACCGGTATTTTCCAGGATATACTTATTAAACGTATTGTTAACAGATACCCTGGCCGTAGTTGCGCTGTTTCCCCCCTCAATAGAGACCGAGTTATTAGTGGTCAGCCCCATGCGGAACAGACCTTCCCTGTTATCCCGGTAAGCGACCCAGGGTAGCCTTTCCTTACTCTGTGTTTTGGTCAGGGGATCGTACTGAAAGTATTTTACACCCGTATTTAACTTTGGCCCCCAGCCAGAACTCGTCCCGGAAGTACTACCCCCATCTTCAGAAGTGCCATAGGAATAATAGTTTGCATCAGATCCGGCGCCCTGCCCGTATTCGTATTGATAATCCGGAAAATTATATACCTGATCAAGCGAGGTATTCGAGTTTACAGTAATGCCCAGGCCCTTGCGCGCACCACCAGATTTAGTGGTAACAATGATTGCGCCGTTGGCTCCTCTGGATCCGTATAGCGCGGTTGCACCGGGACCTTTCAGGACTGTGATACTCGCAATATCATCCGGACTAAGATCTGTCACGGCAGTACCGAAATCGAGTGATGGCTCTGCGGAGGAGTAAGCACTGCCCCCGTTTCCGCTAATCTGATTGCTTACGGGCACCCCGTCAATGACGATCAGTGCACCACTATTGCCCAGCTGAAGGGATTTGTCGCCCCGCAAGATAATGTCGGAAGAACCCATAGGGCCATCGGCCTTCTGGATATTTAGTCCCGCAACCTTACCTTCGAGTGCATTTAGCCAGTTGCTTGTCGGCGCATCAGATACCGTCGATCCATCCAGCTTCTGTGCCGAATAACCCAGAGACTTTTCATCCCGTTTGATGCCGAGTGCCGTTACCATCACTTCTTTAAGATCTTTTGAATCGGGCAGCAGCCGTACATTCACCAGTTGTGACTTATCTACCGTAACCTTTACATTGCTTATCCGTTGGCTGGCATAAGAAATGAAGGAAACCTCTACCGTATACACTCCGGGTGCAACGGTGATCGAGTAAACTCCTTTTGCATCGGTCATGGCCGCCTGCTTGGTTTCGATGACCTTAACACTGGCACCAATTAGGGGCTGCCCGTTTTCATCGCTGATGATCCCCGTAATTTTCCCAGCTGCAACATTCCGCTGGCCGGACTGGTCAAGATCTTTAATAATGATGGTTTTCTCTTCAATCACATAACTAAGCGACTGCCCCATAAGGCTTTGTTGCATCACCATTTCCAGGGGTGTATTGTTGAAGTCGACATCGACGGTCCTGGTATTACTGATCTTTTTGAGCGTCCATAAAACGTTATATCCGGTCTGCTTCCTGATCTCTTTAAAAACCTGATCAAGTGTAGCCCCTTTTTGTTTCAGGGTTACGGTTTGGGCCAGGCCGGCCGCACCGGCCTGCATGATTGCAACAATCATTAGTAAAGTACTGAGCTTCATAATCAGCAATAGTTTAGTCATGTAGCCCGGAGGCTTACCTAGAATCCTTGTAGAAATTTTATACATTTGGTTGTTTGGTTGGTTAAATACTTTGTTGTTGGCACACAATATCAAACAGATAGCCACTAAACTTTCAAGGGCTCCGACTGCAATCGGGGCTCTTTTATTTAGAAAATTATCCAATTTTAGGGGCTGGCTAAGGATCGTCTTTATAATTCTTCATTTGGTTTAACTTGCTCGTTTAATATTATTGTTACGGGGCTACGGTAATTACCTTTCCTTGCAGTTTAAAATGCACATCTCCTGTCAGCTCCATCATTCTAAGCACTTTAGATACCTTATCGAATCGGGAGACCGTACCTCCGAAAATCAGCTCTTTTACTTCATCGTTGCTATATTTCACTTCAACCCCGTACCACTTCGAAACTTTTCGCATTACGCTCTCGAGGCGCTCGTTATCAAACATAAACAGTCCGTTTTTCCAGGCGACAGCGGTTTCTACATCTGTTTTCATGATTTGTAAATCATTCGATGTAACTACCGACTGCTGGCCTGGCTTTAAGAACGCACCATTTACTTTGACACTTCCTTCCAGCAAAGTGGTTTTGACGGCCGATTCATCGGGATAAGCATTGATATTAAAGTGCGTTCCCAATACTTCGACTTCCTGTTTGTCGGAGAGCACCCTGAAAGGGTGCTTTTTGTCCTTCGCTACTTCAAAATAAGCTTCCCCGCTTAACTCCACTTTTCTGAATTCCTGTTTTGCAAAACTTGCGGGGAACTTTAAGGAAGAAACCGCATTGAGCCAGACCTTTGTTCCGTCGGGAAGGTCAACCTGGTACTGTCCCCCTTCAGGTGTTTGAATGGTGTTGTACTGTGCTGTGACAGGTTCCGGGGAGTTGCCGGTAACTTTATAAACCAATCGTCCACCTGATTCCTTTACAACAGTAATTCCTGTCTGCTGGGTAACCGTACCGTCAGGGGCATCTGTTAAGGAAATTCGTTTGCCGTCGGCTAAAATTAACACCGCTCTGTGACCTCCCGGCACAAGATCCGCAGACTTTGTTACAGGTATACCTGAACCGGAGAAATTACTTTTATAAAAGAAAAAACCGGCAGACAAGGTAAGGAAGATCATAGCCGCAACAGATAAGTTTGACAGGCGGAAACGTGTCCGTTGCGAACGATGTGGCATACTTTGCCAGACCATATCCAGATCGGCCTTCTTTTCTTCATCTGTTAAGTCTGGAGCTGCGGCATTTTCAAACCCGAGATACCAGCTTTCAAGGATTTCAAGCTCCGCATCAGTACAGGCGTTCGCCCTATATCGCTCCAATAAATCTTTAATCTCGTCTTTATTCATAAACCGGTCAAAGCAATATGCTTTACTGATGACTAAGACAGGGAGCTACAGGCGAGGGGTTAGATGAATCTTAAAAAAATAAAAAAAAACTGAATATGCCCAGTTTCAGGCGGAGGGTCTTTAAGGCGTTCTTCATCTGCCGTTTTACCGTTTCTTCGGAAATCTCCATTTTACAGGCAATTTCACGGTGACTAAGGTACTCTTTGCGGCTAAGCAGAAATAGCGCTTTCATTTTTGGAGGCAGGGATGCGATCTCCTGTTCTATTAAGACGGCCAGCTGTTTCTCCCTGATCAGGTGATCGGTTACAAAACTGCCCTGACTGGCATACGTCTCCAGGGAATCCACATATTTATCTGCTACCTGCTGGCGTGCAATTACATTTAAGATCTTATTGCGCATCGCCGTATAGAGATAACCCGAAAGGTTAGCATTGAAATTTATGCTGTCACGTTTAGTCCAAAGTCCAGCGAAAAGCTCCTGTATCACATCTCGGGCTTCTTCCCTGTTTTTCAGTTTTTTATAGGCATGACTATAGAGTATCCACTTATAGCGCTCATAGATCTCTGTAAACGCAGCTTCATCGTCTTGCTTTAAAAGGACGACCAGATCAAAATCATGAAGTTGCTTATATTTGGTCATATCCTGAAATCATCATACCATTAATTCCCTGATCAATGTTAATTATTATTTTTCAAATTAGCATTATTTACTTTAATTAACTTTCATAATGTTTAATAATGTTACCAATCGTTAACGTAACCTTAACAAGGTGAGGGATTTTGCCAGGACTTATTCAAATACTACCGTTTTATTCTTATAAACAAATACCCGGTCGTTCAGCACCAGCCGAAGGGCTTTCGCCAGCACCGCAGTTTCAATTTCTTTTCCAGACCGCACCATATCAGCAGCTGTAAAGGAGTGGTTAACAGGAATGATCTGCTGTGCAATGATCGGTCCCTCATCCAGATCATCCGTGACAAAGTGCGCAGTAGCACCAATTAGTTTAACCCCTCTTTCAAATGCTTGTTTGTAAGGGTTGGCACCTGCGAATGCCGGTAAAAAAGAATGGTGAATGTTGATGATCTTACTGGGAAAATTGGCTACAAAAGCGGGCGAAAGGATCCGCATAAATTTGGCCAGTACGATATAATCGGGGTTATAGGATTTAATCTCACTGATAATGTGCTGTTCGGATATTTCTTTATCCTCATGATAAGGAATCATAAGGAATGGGATGTCAAAGCGTTGGCAGATCTTCTGCAATACGTCATGGTTCCCAATCACACAAAGGACGCTAGCACCCAGTGTACCGAAATTATTGCGCACCAGGATATCAGCCAGGCAATGGTATTCCTTTGTGACCATCACCACGATCTTTTTCTCAGGAACAGGGTTCACATGGATAAGCGCACCTTCCGGAAGGATCTCCTGCATCTTTTGCTCTAGCGCTGCCTCATCTCCGGCCCCATCTACCTCCAGACGCATAAAGAACCGATCCCCTGCTTTATCTACATGCTCCCGCATAGATATGATATTCAGCCGTGCTTCTGATAATATTCTGGAAATGTCTGCCACAAGACCTACCCGGTCCCTGCATTGGATAATGATGATCATCTGGATGTACCTATAAATAAAAAAGCAAGATAACAATATCTGTGTAGGATATTAATTCTAATTTTGAAATATAAACTTCCCGATAAAAAAACTGATATGCCGGTACACCTAAACAAAAAACCTTCTCCTTTACTCGTTATTATCGCCTTTGCTGTAGTATACATAGTTTGGGGCTCCACCTATTTCTTCATTCAAAAAGCCCTGGCGGGATTTCCCCCATTTATGCTTGGCGCTTTCAGGTTCCTGGCTGCCGGATTTTTATTAGTTGCCTGGTGCAGTATAAAGGGAGAAAAGATATGGGATAAAAAAAGCATTAAACATGCTGCAATTGCCGGCATACTGATGCTGGGCGTGGGAAACGGACTGGTGATCTGGGTAGAGCAGTTTATCCCAAGCGGATTGGTGGCCATTTTGGTGTCATCTGCAGCAATGTGGTTTGTGATTCTGGATAAGCCCAAATGGAAGGAAAACTTAAGGAACACGTCGACAGTACTCGGGCTGATCATCGGATTTATAGGGGTGATCCTGCTTTTTGGAGAACAAATGATGCAGACACTCAACAGTGATCAAAATAGCATGCAGGTGATCGGGATCCTGCTGCTGTTGCTTGCGCCAATAGGCTGGGCAGCGGGCTCCCTGTATTCAAAATACAATTCCGACGACAATGTTTCTGTATCGGTAAGTACTTCATGGCAGATGATTGCTGCAGGCCTGGCTTTTATTCCGGGCACGATCATCACTTCAGAATTTGAACATTTTAACTTAGACCAGGTATCTGCGGACGCCTGGTTATCGGTTGCTTATCTGGTCATTTTTGGTTCTATTGCAGCATTTAGCGCCTATGTATGGCTGTTATCTGTTCGCCCGGCCACGCAGGTCAGCACTTATGCCTATGTTAACCCCGTTGTAGCAGTTTTATTAAGCATGTTTTTTACCAGCGAACGAATCACCTTTATCCAGATCATAGGATTAGTTGTCATCCTTGGCAGTGTGTTACTCATCAACCTGGCGAAATACCGGAAAGACAAATTGGAGAAAAAGGCAGCAGCCTATTCGAAATAGTTTAGTGTCTTAAAACCACCCTGTTTCAGATATTCGTCTTTTTTCATCAGGTGCAGATCTGACTGGATCATGTCTTGTACCAATAATGGCAGGTCGTATTTAGGTTTCCAGCCTAATTTGGTATTGGCCTTGGTCGGATCACCCAGTAAAAGATCGACTTCAGTAGGACGGAAGTACTTTTCATCCACCTGCACCACAATGGTACCCGGTTTCAGATAGGTATCGTTTAAGCCAAGCTTTGCAACCATTTCCTGATCTACATCAATGACCACTCCACGCTCATATTCATCTTTACCACTAAACTCAACTTCTATCCCCAATTCGGCAAAACTCATTTTAACGAAATCCCTAACCGTGGTGGTTATTCCGGTAGCAATGACATAATCTTCCGGCTCTTCTTGCTGAAGGATCAGCCACATGGCCTCGATATAATCTTTCGCATGGCCCCAATCCCTTTGTGCCGACAGGTTTCCCAGGTATAAGCAGCCTTGCAACCCTAGTGCTATCTTGCAGGCAGCACGGGTAATTTTACGGGTCACAAATGTTTCTCCTCTGAGCGGACTTTCGTGATTGAATAGAATGCCATTGCAGGCATACATTTTATAGGCTTCCCGGTAGTTTACTGTAATCCAGTAGCCGTACATTTTAGCCACGGCATAAGGAGAACGCGGATAAAAAGGCGTGGTTTCACTTTGTGGAACGGCCTGCACCAATCCATATAGTTCGGATGTGGAAGCCTGGTATATTTTTGTTTTTTTCTCCATGCCCAGAATGCGGATCGCTTCCAGTAACCTTAAGGTACCGATACCATCGGCGTTGGCCGTATATTCAGGCATTTCGAAACTGACATGCACATGGCTCATAGCAGCCAGGTTGTATATTTCGTCTGGTTGGGTCTCCTGGATAATCCGGATCAGATTGGTAGAATCGGTCAGGTCCCCGTAGTGCAATTTAAAGCGCACCCCCTGCTCATGCTGATCCTGGTACAAATGGTCAATCCGGTCGGTATTAAATGATGAGGCCCTTCTTTTTAAACCATGTACAAAATATCCTTTTTTGAGGAGGAATTCTGCTAAATAAGCACCATCCTGCCCCGTAACACCCGTTATTAAAGCTACCTTCATCAATTTATTTTTTTTAGTTTAGAACCGTAAACATACGTAATTGTTTATTTTTTTTACAGCCTGGCATCTGCAAACCTGCGGTCGATGAAGGATTTGGTATCAAAAATAATTGCACCATTTTCTTTATACCGGGCATAATCAAGTTCCAAAAATTCATTGTGTGCAACGGCGATAATGATCGCTTTGTAGTCTGCGACATCCAGTTCCTGTTCCAGCGTAATGCCGTACTCTTCCTGTACCTCTCCCGCGATTGCCCATGGATCATACACCCGGACATCCATCCCGAATTGTTGCAGTTCCGTATAAATATCAACCACTTTCGTATTCCGGATGTCCGGACAGTTCTCTTTAAACGCGAATCCGAGAATGAGCGCCTTTTCCCCTTTGATGGCTGATCCATTAGCGATCAGCATTTTTACGACCTTGCTGGCTACAAAGACACCCATGTTTTCATTAACCCTTCTTCCCGACAGGATGACCTGAGGGGTATAGCCTAGAGCATTTGATTTATGGGCCAGATAGTAAGGATCGACGCCAATACAATGCCCTCCTACCAAACCTGGCTTATACTTTAAGAAGTTCCATTTGGTTCCGGCTGCCGCGATGACATCGGCGGTGTCAATCTCCATTTTATCGAAGATTAAAGCCAGTTCATTTACGAAAGAAATATTTACATCACGCTGTGCGTTTTCTATTGCTTTTGAGGCCTCTGCGACTTTGATACTGGGAGCCTTATGTGTACCCGCCGTAATGATGCTGGCATAGAGTCCGTCAATCCGGTCGGCCACCTCAGGAGTGGAACCCGAAGTCACTTTCATGATTTTCGTAAGCGTGTTCACTTTATCTCCGGGATTGATCCTTTCTGGTGAATAGCCACAGTAAAAATCTACATTATACTTTAATCCCGAATATTGTTCCAGCACAGGCACGCAATCCTCTTCTGTACAACCCGGATAAACGGTAGATTCGTAGATGACGATATCGCCTGTAGACAAGAAGGGGGCCAGCATTTTAGTAGCCCCTAACAGTGGCTTCAAATCGGGCGCCTTAAACTGATCGATCGGCGTTGGCACCGTCACGATATAAATATTGCAGTCTTTCAATAAACTGGCATCCGATGAGAGTTCCAGCCCTCTCCCCAGCACACTCTGCAGTGTGGTTAAATCAGCTTCCTTGGTGCTGTCTATATTGGCTGACAAGTCCTGTATCCTGGTCTCATTGATATCAAAGCCAAGCACCTGATACTGCTTGGCAAATTCAATAGCTAAGGGCAGGCCCACGTAACCTAAACCTATGATTGCAATATGTGGCTTATTTGCTGCTGACATGGCCGCAAACATACGAAATTATTTAATGCAGATGATGCGCTGAATTGTTGTAAGCTCAATGTAATTGGTAATCAACCACCACACCGCCGATCAGGAGTTGTCTATTTTTGACCTGAATCTTTTTCCCTGCCGGGACACAAACCAGCACAAGAGATTTTCTGCCAGGAATAGTAACTTTAGTTCCATAGGCCAGTTTCTTTGCTACAAAACGCTGCCCAACCAGGTCGTAAACATCCACTCTTCTTTTCTTATTCCCTGCAACTTTGAAGTGAATCGTTCTTGCTGTTGCATATGGATTATAAAATAAATAGCTCGGGTAGGCCTTTTCCGCATAAAAATCAGTGGCCAGTAAGTTCAGTCTAAGAATTCCTTTTACCTCCGTCTCATTTACAATGCCGCCAAAGATGCCTACATGTCCACTTCCATAAATGCTGAACTGTGATACTTCCGGATTTTTACCAGGCACCCATTTTGGTCCGTCTCCCTGCGCAACAGGTGCCTTTAAGCTTTGGTAAAGTGTGTCAAACGTCGAGGCCTTTGCGAATCCCTCATAGGCGATGACCCCCTTTGTAACATCGGCCAATTCAGGTATGGTCTGGTGATTCTTTGGCATATACTGCGGATAAAATAACCTGGAAGCATTTACAGCATTTAACATCCATTTCCCTATTGCATTGGCATACTGCGGCTGATACTTAACCAAAGGGACCAGTGGCCAGGCGGCATCAAAGGTATTCATTAAAAAAGCATAGCCGCCATGGTCTACAGTACTTCCGACTGTTCCGGAAATGTCGAAGCCATTCCAGTTGCCCACCAAAAAGCCCCAGCCTTCACGGCAAACCGCTGTTCCATCGAAGGTCCAGTTCAGCATCTTCTGAATATCAAAAGTAGTTCCTTGCTCTGCATTCATCCGGGCCGCCACATAAGCACCAAAAGGCATTAGCAGCTCATAGGTAGGATTAACCTTCTGGCTTTCCAAAGCTTTCATGGCGCTGACCGCCCCTTTCAGATAACGTGGATCGCCAAACCTTTTATAAGCGGCATATAGCACATAGGCATGCCCTGCCGCTGCATCTGGCTGTGCACAGATCTGAGTGGACATTGGCTTCATCTGTCCGTAATCGAAATACGAATAATTATAATTTCCTTTCAATATCGAATCTGCCTGGTAGAATTTATCGGCGATCTTTCTGGCCATCTGTTCAAAGTCAGGCTCCAGAGGATACTTGTCATAGATCGCATAAAAAAGCACATTGGGGTATACATCATACCACCAATCGCGGCCATATCCCCCGCCAAGCAGTGCCACTTCCGGTGCAGTATTGTTCATCATGATGTCCCATCCGGTATCTTTATTGAAATAGTTCTTCAGCATAGCCGCGTAATTGAGACCCTGCTGTTTGCTTTTATCGACGCCAACCAATGTGGCACCGAGAACGGAACCCATATTGGCCAGGGCTTCATGAAACATGCCTTTATTATGCTGTTGTCCCTGCCTCACGTCACCCACCGCTGTATACATGCCGATTACCGGTTGCCTAAAGTTCTTTCCGGTACTATCCATCCAAACCATCGGCCAGTACCTGCCTTTGGCTTTAAAATCATAAATCGTTTTATCGAAGTTGAGAGCCATCGCTCTCCAATTAATAATTTGAAGCGGCTTAGGCACATCTGCCATGGCATTTACCCGGTCAACATCAATCTGTTTAACCTGGGGATAACCCAGCGTAGCAATAAATAAACAAAAAAGCGTAAATTGTAAGGGCAGTTTAAATCTTATCATTGTCGGGTTTA
>CAMLDJ010000015.1 GCA_946478755.1 uncultured Pedobacter sp.
ATAAACTACAAAAGAAACAAATTATTCGATTCCCCCCAACTTTTCCGCTTGATCCGGATTCGAACAGGAGCCCCGGCCTGGGTTCGATTTGTAAAAGGCTCAGGGCAGAGTTCGGGGTTTTGCGGGGCTGAGCCAATCCCAGCGGGATCACACCAAAGACTATCAAAACGTATAAAACCCTGCAATCGAACGATTAGCAGGGTTTTTGCTTTTAGGGAATCGCCAAAAATCACATGAATTCACAAAAATTGGTGAGTGATTCGGTGTTAAGGCAAAAGGGTTAAAATTGACTCACCGAATTGTGCATAATCAATATTGTACAGTTTGTTATAAACATTTCCATTTTGTGTGCCATTTACAATCAACCGATTTGTCATTTAATTAAGCATTATATGGCTCTTGTTATTTTAAAAATTATCAGGCTTATTTATTGATTTTAAATGGTTTTATCGAACTTGTGAACTGTATGGTTTGGGGAATGGTTTGATATTTATTAAGCACCCCAATTGCCGTGCATCCTACTCCGGTAGTTTGATAGTCGAAATTGAATGTTACACCATCCGATTTGATCAGCTGATAGGTGTATTTTGCCTTCGACAAATTTTCGGTGCTGTAATTGTAGCAATTGAAATTAAACGGTTCGTTTGCCGAAAACTCAATTCCGATTCCTTCAGCATTTGTCAGTCGCACATTGCGGTTGTCGGTGCGCAAGCCGCAATCCTGAGGTAGCAAATACGGTACGAACATCGCATCAACTGTCGATTGATAATGCCCGATCCGATAGCCGGTTTTGCGGTCTGGATAGTTCTCCTGTGGCCCACGTCCAAACCATTGTACATTTTGCATTTGATCGTCGAATACCCATTTTGTTCCGATACGTGGCAACGAACTGGGCATTTTTCCATTCGGATTGATTGTGTGCTGCAAACTAATTTCACCGTCGGGCGAAATTGTATAAATCATCTCATTTTCGAAGCCTGCCCCGCTTGCATTTCCAAAAAGAGCAATTTGACGAATACTGACAATTGCGTTTCCAGCCTTATTTTCAACCCGAAATGATTCAAGTTTTGACTTTATTTTATCCAGACCGATGGAATACCATGAAGTGGCAACCATCCTTCCATAGCCCTCGGTTCTAGGAAATACATTTACCGAAGGATAGGTCCAGTCGTCCTGTTCGTTCGCCAGAGGGGCACGCCAAACATTGAGTTGCGCTCCCTGTTTCAGCAATTCTTTACCCATGTATTTCATGGAGTACAATTGTCCATCGGCTTTATTAAAGGCATAATCGAAACTTACTCCGGATACAATCAAATGTTGCTCATTATCTGTCACTTTTAAAGGATTGGTTGGACGCTGTACCAATTTTCTATCGGCAGGAACAATCCATGGCATTTCCAATTGATCCCAACACTGTTCAAAACCCTTAGGTGCCCATTGTGTCGCTTCTTTTGAATGAAAGCTAACTGTTGCCAAATAGGTTGCACCGGCTTTTAGCTGAGGCTTCTGGATAGGAAGAATGTAGATTTTTTTTGCTTCCGGTTCAACATCCACCTCCAATTTTCCGGAAGCTATTGATATTCCGTTTTCTTCCAGATTCCAACGTGTTTCAAAGCCATTGGTATTCGTAAAAAAATTTCGGTTCTGCACTTCAATTTCCATTTTTTCGGCATTGCTCCACTTTACAGAAATGGGTTGAGCAGACTTTTTTATTTGCCACATTTCCGGCTCCGGAACCCGATCGGGCCAAATACTTCCATAGGTACGTGCGCCAATTCCATAGCTAAAAAACTCGCCTTTTTTTTGCTCCTGCTCAAAATCGAGCCACAAAGCTGCACGGTTTTTCAAGTCCGGTTTTGCTGCCAATAAATCATTGATTTCAATCGCTTTGGGGAAAATACCCACCTGATCGATAATGGCATCGCACAAATAACCGGAGGTATGCTGGCCATGTGTCTCGGCATTCTTGCCCACATTAAGCGGAAAAGGGAAATTGGTAATGTTCCCTGTAACAGAAGTTTCAGCCAACTTTTTGTTATCGATATATAGTGATATGGATTTCCCGTTATAAATACCTGCTACATGATGCCAGTTTTGTGTCCAATCTTTGGGTAATTCACCACGGACAACTGTTTTTTTCGAAGTGTAGATATAGAAATCGAGCGATTTGTCACCAACTTGCTGCAAACCAAATTGATTATTTCCTTTGGTGAGCATCGTTCCACCCATTTTCATTAAATCGCGTGGAAAAATCCAAAATGAAACCGTTAGTTCATTACCAGAGATTTCAATTTTTTTGTCCTGAAAAACTTCCACCCACTGATCATGACCATTCAGATCAATGCCTTTTCCATTGTGTCCGGCAACCAGTTTGCCGCGTCCCATGATGTGAGTTGCGACCTTGTTTGGTGAAGAATCTGTCAATTTGCGAACTGGCTCGCGTAATCCCGGACTCACGAAATCCCAGATTGCTCCGCCCATGATGCGTGGATACTGGTAAATCACATCCCAATATTCGTCCAGTCCGCCACCGGCATTTCCAGCCACCGAAAGGTATTCGTCCATAAACGATGGTCGCGGATCAACACTTTCAGGAACCATCCCCACCTGATTTTTGAGGTCGAAAGGCGATGGGTAACGTGGGCCGATAATCTCTTCGCAAGAATGCGAAAAAGCATTTCCACCATACATCCAATATCGGGTAGTATCGTATTTCCGTCCTTCATCAATCACCGCACAAATATTTTTCCCTTCGCCACTTTCGTTCCCAGCGCTCCAAAACAGAATGGAGGGATGATTTCGGTCGTGCAAAACCATTTTGCGCACCCGCTCGCGGTACATGGGTTCCCATTCGGTTTTATCGCTCAAATATTCAGTGGCATGTGCTTCATTTCCGGTTTCATCGATGATGTAAAACCCATATTCGTCTGCCAATTCTAAATATCGTGTTACAGGTGGATAGTGTGATATGCGTATACAATTTATATTGAATTGCTTCAGTATTTCAAAGTCTTTCCTGATGGTCGCTTCGTCCATCGTGTGCCCCAAATCGGGGTGTTGCATGTGTGTATTGATGCCGTTAAGTTTGATGGCTTTTCCATTCAGATAGAAAACCTGATGACGGATTTCAGTCTCTTTAAAGCCAATGCGACCAGCAATTATCTCTTCGGTTTTACCTTCCCTGTTAATCAATTCCAACGTTAACCGATAAAGATTGGGCGTTTCAGCAGTCCACTTTTTAGGGTTTATGACATCTGATGAAATATTAATAATTTGCTTATTGTCAGCTGTTATTTGAACTACATCAGAAGTAAAATTCTTAACCAGCACATTGTCTGAATTAAACAGCGAAGCCCGAACCTTGTAGTTCTGTTTATCAATTTTCGATTGGTTATTTACCGTAATCTGCAAATTCAGTTTTGAGTTCTCATAGTTTTTGTCCAGGGCGGTAGTGGCATGCCAGTCGAAGATATGTACATCCGATTTTGCATACAGCCAAACATCATCGAAAATACCAGCCAGGCGCCAATAGTCCTGGCTTTCGAGATACACACCATCTGAATATTTAATTACGTTTACGGCAATGGTATTTTTTCCGGGTTTCAAAAAACTGGTAACATCATATTCAGCAGGCTCCTGCGCACCTTCGTTGTAGCCAACTTCCTGTCCGTTGATCCAGACAAACGATGCCGAAGCGGTTTTCTCCATGCGTAATAAAATGCGTTTGCTTTTCCAATTTGCTGGTAGTGTAAATGTTTTTCGATACGAGCCAGTCGGGTTGTATTCGCGAGGGACAAAAGGCGGATTGGAACGAAACGGATGTGCAACATTTCGGAAAAAAGGATCGCCAAAACCCTGCATTTCCCAGTTGGATGGAACTGTAATTTCAGACCATTTCTGATCATTATAATTTGATATAAAAAAGTTCTTGGGTGTACCTTCCGGCGTATTGGCGAAATGGAATTTCCACCTTCCATTCAACGAAAGCACATTTTCTGACTTCCATTTCTGATGATTTAATGATTCACCAACCGATTTTAAAGGGATACAAACCGTGTGACCTTCAGTCTGGTTGATTTCAAATACCTTAATATTTTCGATGAAAGGATAAACATTTGTAAAATCCGATTGCTGTGCTGACACTGTAAAACTTGCCAGCGTGATAAATAAACCAACTATTTTTTTCATGCCCGGTTACGCTATTATCTTGATGGAGGACTAAATTTTGTTTTCGAATATAAACTATATAACATGCATTAAAGCATAATTTTATTAATAAGTACGCCCTTTATATCTATCTAAACAGTACCTGGTTCATGATCAGTATTCCAATGAGCCCGATAATTGAAACCAGCGTTTCCATCAGCGACCAGGACAAAAATGTTTGTTTTATAGATAATCCTAAATACTCTTTGAATAGCCAGAAAGAGGAGTCGTTTACGTGAGAACAAAACAGGCTTCCTGATCCAACTGCGAGCACCATTAAATTTGGATCGGCGCCATGAGGCCCAACAAGCGGATAAACGATACCAGCAGCGGTGAGGCCAGCTATGGTAGCCGAACCCAGGCAAAGCCTTAACACGGCCGTTATTAACCAGGCCAATAATAAAGGTGGTAGGGTTAATCCTTTCAAAATTGCGGCAAGGCTGTTGCTCACCCCTGTTTCTACAAATACTTGTTTCAAAATACCTGCGCTACCGATGATTAAAAGGATCATCGCTATATCTTTTGTTGCATCAACAAAAATTACCATAATGTCAATCAGCTTTTTACCTGACCTAATCCCAAGTGTAAATGTTGCGATACAAATGGTTAATATCATGGCAATAGTTGGATCACCGATAAAGCTGGCAAGATTTACCACAGCCATATTATCACTAAATATCCTGGTTATCAACGTGGTACCCAAAATTATAAGTACAGGTAACAAGGCAGAAATCACGCTATTTGTTATCCCTGGCAATTCATTATCAGGCAGTTCATTGGCCTGCAAGGTAACTGTTGGGCCAGATTGCATATTTATTAATACTTTAGCGAAAATAGGGCCTGCAATAATTATAGCAGGTATGGCCACGATTAAACCATAGATAAAGGTCTTAACCAAATCTGCATTAAACTGGGTTACTAAAGCCATGGGCGATGGATGAGGTGGCAAAAAACCATGCATTACGGACAGCGATGCAAGCATAGGCAAGCCTACATACACCAGAGGTAACTTATAGTTGTACGCTACCGAAAAAATAATTGGAATCAGCAATACAAACCCAACATTATAAAATAATGGAATGCCCACTATAAATCCTGTTAAAGACATGGCCCAGGTAATGTATTTAGCGCCGAATGTCTTTTTTAATACTGTGGCTATTTTTTGAGCGGCACCACTGGAAGCGACGAGTTTTCCGAGCATGGCGCCCAAAACGATGATAATTGCCAGCGAGCCTAATGTATCTCCTAATCCTTTATTAATAGTTTGCGGAATACTGGCGACGGGCATACCTAACAATAAAGCTGCTCCTACAGATACGATTAAAAATGCAAGAAAGGTATTAACCTTCGCCCAGGCAATTAATAATACAAGTATAACTATACAGCCAAAAAGAATCAGTACATCCATGTTTCTACTTTAATGAGAGTCTCTGGTTACTGTAGAACCTGAACCGCCTACTAAAAAATCCAGATCAGCACCTTTATCTGCCTGCTGAACATGGTTGACATATAAGTTTACATAACCACGTGTTGCAGCAGGAATTGACGGTACCCAATTGCTTCGCCTCAGGGCTAACACTTCATCACTCACTTCAAGGTGGATACGTTTATTGGCTACATCCAGCTCAATCATGTCGCCGTTTTCTACCAGCGCTAAATTTCCACCGATAGCAGATTCTGGCGATACGTGCAGTATAACTGTACCATATGCCGTACCACTCATCCTTCCATCGGATATCCTTACCATATCTGTTACGCCCTTGTCAAGTAACTTTTTGGGTAATGTCATGTTACCTACCTCAGGCATACCTGGATAGCCGACCGGACCAACCGTTTTCAAAACCATTACACAAGTTTTATCGATATCCAGATCAGGGTCATCTACTCTCGCATGGTAATCCTCAATGTCTTCAAACACTACTGCCCTACCTCGGTGTTGCATCAAACTGGGCGTAGCTGCAGATGGCTTTATAACCGCACCGTTAACTGCAAGATTACCTTTTAGTACGGTAATTCCGGCTTCCTGAATGATTGGCTGCTCAAATTCATAAATAACCTCCTTATTGTAATTTATTCCTTTATCAGCAATGTTCTCGGCATGCGTTTTCCCACTTACCGTTAGGGTATCCATTTTTAAAACAGATTGCATTTGTTTTAAAACAGCAGGTACACCACCAGCATAGTAAAAATCTTCCATCAAAAATTTCCCTGAAGGCATAAGATTTACAAGTAGCGGCATTTTACTGCCAATATCATCAAAATCGTCTAAGTTTAGCGCTACACCCATACGCCCTGCAATAGCGGTGAGGTGAATAATAAAGTTTGAAGAACCTCCTACTGCGGCATTTACCTTAATTGCATTTTCAAAAGCATCGCGTGTTAATATTTTAGAAATTTTCAGATCTTCTTTAACCATTTCAACTATTCTCCTTCCGGATAACTGAGCAAGCCTTTTCCGCCGGGAATCGACGGCAGGTATAGCGGCACCACCAGAAAGGCTCATGCCTAAGGCTTCTACCATGCAAGCCATAGTAGAAGCTGTTCCCATTGTCATACAGTGGCCCGGGCTACGGGACATGCAACTTTCTACTTCTGCATATTCATCATAAGTAATTTCGCCTTTCTTTAATTCCTCTGTCAGCTTCCATACACTTGTTCCGGAGCCGATGTCATGTCCGTGATATTTTCCGTTTAACATTGGTCCGCCAGGAACCACAATGGTGGGCAGATCTACACTTGCCGCTCCCATTAGCGTAGAAGGTGTAGTTTTATCACAGCCTGTAAGTAGTACTACACCATCAATAGGGTTGCCTCTTATTGATTCCTCTGCATCCATACTGGCGAGATTACGGAACAACATGGCGGTGGGTTTCATGAGCGTTTCGCCCAATGACATGATGGGGAATTCCAGCGGAAAACCGCCAGCTTCCAATACCCCGCGACGAACACTTTCGGCAATATCACGAAGGTGGGCATTGCAAGGTGTAAGTTCAGACCATGTATTACAAATGCCTATTACCGGTCTGCCATCAAACATGTCTTCGGGCATACCCTGGTTTTTCATCCAACTGCGATAGATGAGGCCCATTTTATCTTTTTTCCCAAACCAGGTCGAACTTCTATATGATTTCATATTTAGAATATACTATGTTGCGCTATTTTTTACTTCTTTAATTAGATTTTTCGCTAGTGGACATATCTATTGAAAAATCGTTTCACTTGCTTCGGCAGAGGTTTCGAAATCTATAATTTGTTTGCCAATGTTTATCATGCTACGATATTTATAAGCGAACCGATTTCTGAAATGGTTATTTTTACAATGTCTCCGCTACGTAAAGTGAAATCATCAGTCGGGATTATTCCTGTACCTGTCATTAAGTATGTTCCATGAGGGAAATCCAATTCCCGAAACAAGTAAGCCACTAATTCCGTGTGCTTACGTTTCATTTGGTTAATGGATATTTTCTCCTTAAAAAGGACGTCAGAATCTCTGGATATTTCGATGCTGATATTGGTATTCGGATCTATCGGCCCATCTGTTACTAAAAGGCAGGGCCCTAAAGCCGTAGCTCCATTGTATGATTTGGCCTGCGGGAGATAAAGCGGATTTTCGCCCTCAATATCCCTCGAAGATACATCATTACCTATTGTATAACCTTCTATAGTGCCTTCTGAGCAAATAAATAACGTCAATTCCGGTTCAGGTACGTTCCATTTAGAATCTGCCCTGATCCGTATGTTTCCTCCGGAACCCACTGTACGGTAAGATGGTGACTTAAAAAAAAGTTCTGGCCGGTCTGCATCATATACCCTTGCATAAAAATCTCCACCTTTTGCTTCTTTTGATTCCTCTATTCTGGCTTCCCTGCTACGAAAATAAGTTACACCAGATGCCCATACTTCCTGGTTACCTATAGGCGTTAAAACAGCTGAATGGGTGAGCGCTTGTAAGTCTTCGTTAGGTTGGAGATGTTGCAACTCACTACTCACCACTTTGAAGAGGTTGCTCCTGTTTACGAACCTATCCCAGCTTTTCTCTTCTGTTAAAAAATATTGGTTATTGTGGTGTATAATAATCCCGCTAGAGGTGTTATAAATTCTCATAATTATTTGGTTAAGTTTTTTGGATCGAAAATTAAGTTTGAACTTTATTTAAGTATCCAGGCGGTAAAATCTAAAGCCAAATAAGTCCTTTTAACGCACATTTATAGCATAATGTTAATATAATACAATAAATTGCTTCAATACTAAAATTACGGGTTTGCGTTGCCTAATTTGATTACTTCATAGCTTTTCGCTTCGCTACAGGTATCAATGACGGACTTAAAAAATCGCCGTCATTTCGATCCGATAGCTATCGGATGAAGCGCAGTCCCGAACTTTCGGGAGAGAAATCTTTGAATTATGTTAAAAGATCTCTCCTCCAAAGGAGTTCCTTTGGAACACTACGGTCGAGATGACGATACCTCACAACATGTAACTAAAAATTCTCCATTTCAGTTACCATATAATATATTTTTTAAGCCATTGATAATAAGCGTCTTGTGTTGTACTCAACAAAAACATAAGGCTTAATAATTTACGAATCTATCATCAACACTCCGATCTATTTGAAAAATTCTAACTTCTACCATTAATGTTATTTTACAAATAATTATTAATCAGCATTTTAACCACTTTCGCATTTCCATCCAGCTAGGCCATAGCACGGTATCTCCGTTCTACTTAAATCCGGCCTAATAAATTTTTCGGGCTGCACTGCCCAAGCCAACCTACTAGCTTCGAAAGAAAAATTTTCAGCCGGTGTTTTTTGTTCCTTTTTGACACCAAAAAGGAAGAGCCCATCGGCGGCGGCGAGCCGAGGCAAGACTGCGCCTTAGGGCAAAAGAAATCAATTAAATGTCACTCATATTGATTTCTATAAAATAAATTACCCATCAGGGTTACGGCTATAAACGAAAAATGTCTGTAGTAGAATTTAAAGGAATATTAATAATCGAACTGAGGTTACTAGGCAAATTTCTTCTCTTCAGTTTTAAGATAATTGTATCTGTAGTCCATTGGATTTTTTTTCGTAAGCGTTTTGAATTGATGATAGAAGTGAGAAATATTGTTGTAGCCACAGGCATAGCCTACCTCAGTCATATTAAATTCTTCTTCTAATAACAATCTGCATGCATTTCCAATTCTTACTTCCATTAAAAACTGGATATATGTTTTTTTCGTTTTGGATTTAAAGTACCTGCAAAAAGAGTGCTTTCCCATGTTAATTAATGCAGCCACATCTTCTAGCCCTACTTTTTTGTGGTAATTATTAAACGTGTATTCGAATATTGTGTTAATGCGGTTTTGATCAATGCTATTCACTTCAGGGTTAAAGCCGTTGGATGATATAATTTCATATTCTTTCGAAGCAGCTATTATTTCCAAAGCGGACAATAAACTGATCAATTTACGGGCAGGCGATTCGTTAAGCATTTCTTCCGCTATTTTGCCAACCTTTCGTCTGGTTGCGCCTTTTAAACGTAAACCCAGCTTACTTGTGTTCAATAGTTTAACAATCGGACTAATTTCAGGAAGATTTAAAAATGCATCACCCCAAGTGTTGTTTTGAAAAAGAATCACGATGGTTTCTCCAACTTTTTCGGTATCGCTTTCCAGATATTTTTGTTCACACCGGAAAGTATGTGGCAGGTTTGATCCAAATAAAAATACGTCACCATTTTTAAAAGGACCAACGTGGTCGCCTATCAGGCAGGTACCGTAGGTTCTTTTAACTACCAATAATTCGCATTCGGGATGATAGTGCCATGCACTTAATATCGCATGCCCTATATCCTTATGGATATTAAAGGAATGCTCCGGGTTTGGAGTAGCCTTTTTTAAAGTAGCCTTCATGTTTATAATTGGTTAACTATAGCATGAAATTATAAATTATGTACGATATAATGTATATCTATTACCTATTAATGCTAGTTATATTAACAACGCCAGGTTTTATGATTTGCGGATCAGATTGTTTTTATATCGAAAAAATTATGCAAGTAATTGATAGACAGACATATCTTATATGTTTTATCAGACAGCAACTCATACCAGAAAGAAATATCTATGTTAATATGTTACAATTTTTTGCTGTAATACTGAAATTGCTTTTCATTAAAGTTGTCTTTATTTGCTTGTGTAACATAACTGTTTCGAAACCAAATATAAAAGGAAAGTGATGCTGCTATTCTTCGCAGCTACTTTCTTCAAATAAACTATTTAGCCTGAGCATATTTGCCTTAGTTAAATAGAACAGGGATTGATTAACCAGCAAACCAATATAATATTATGAGATAGATTTACTTAACATTCAACCACCATACGCAGTCGCTAAACGCTGCGTATGTTCCGAACTGACAGCACCGCCCCTTCTGCGGTTTATTACCAAAAAACAATTCTAACCAAACAACAATTATGAAAAAAAAATTACTTCCACCGGTATTTATTTGTACTGTGTTAACGGTATTCATGCTTTTCGAGTCCGCAAGCGCATCAGTTGGTGGGCTAACAACCGTAATTTTTAGCAAATCTTTAACAACCAAAAAGTTAAAATTAGCGCCGATAGGAATTACAGGTAAAGTTACCGATGAACAGGGTGTTGGTTTACCCGGCGTTAGCGTTGCTGAAAAGGGAACGCGGAATGCTACTATAACCAATTCATCTGGCAGTTATACGATAAGCGTGGCCAATACCAATGCCGTGTTGGTGTTCACATCCATTGGCTATAAACCGGTAGAAATAACAGTAAATGCAAAAACCGTTGTTAATGTTTCAATGCTGACGGTTACCAATGCTTTGAATGAGGTTATCGTAACTGCCCTCGGTATAAAGAGGGAAGCAAAAAGCCTGGGCTACTCGGCTCAAAAAGCCGACGTAGAGGCATTACAAACTAACCGCACAACTAACCTTGCCAATTCGCTTGAGGGCCAGATCGCCGGATTGGACGTCTCCCCTCCCGCCGCAGGGCCAGGTGGGAGTACGAAAATTCGCTTGCGTGGACAATCTTCTTTTACTGCAGACAATTCGCCACTAATCGTAATCAATGGCCTGCCAATGTCGCAGGGTGCAAGCAGTAGTAATGGTTACACACAAAATGTAGACCAGGGAGATAACCTGCAAGGCATCAATCAGGACGATATCGAATCGATGACTGTTCTGAAAGGATCTACCGCTGCAGCCTTATATGGTTCGCGTGCCGTTAACGGTGCAATCATTATTACAACAAAGTCGGGAGCTAAAAATAGTGGAATAGGTATTGAGTTCAATTCTAATTTTACTGTAAACCAGGCGCTGGATTATACAGATTTTCAATATGAATACGGGCAAGGTGAGAATAATATCCGTCCCTCATCAGTAGGTACTGCGCAGAGTTCTGGTGCCTGGAGTTTTGGGGTGCCATTTGACAATGTGCCAACGTATCAGTTCGACGGCGTTCAGCGTCCGTATGCACCTGTTAAAGACCGGATAAAGACGTTCTTCAGACTTGCACCATCGTGGAGTAATACTGTTGCACTTTCTGGCGGTAATGACAAGGGAAGTTTCCGGGTGTCCCTTTCTAATCAGGATGCTCAGGGCATAATACCAAATAACGATTTTCATAAAAAGATTTTTAACGTTGGTATTAATTATAAACTTACTGAAAAATTATCTGCACAATTTTACGTTAACTACGATCACCAGTTTAATAACAATCCGCCACTTATAGGCGTACAGGGAAATGCAATTCCTACCTCAATTTACAGGTTGGCTAACTCCATTTCTTTTGATGTACTCAAGGCAGGTGCAATAGATGCCAACGGAAATGAAACACCTACTTCGAGGTTTGCTACAATTACCAACCCATACTGGATATTAGAGAAGCAATTTCAAAGACAAACAAAAGATCATTTGTTAGGTACCGCTGTGGTACGCTACCAGTTCTTCGATTGGCTATATCTTCAGGGCAGGGCGAATATGGACCTTTTGCAAACTACCTATGAATCGAACACGCCGACTGGTACGCTGGCTGTATCTGCAGCACCAACAGGGTTATATAATGGTAGCTACGGGATAAGCACATCAAATACACGCCAGAATAATTTTGATTTCCTGCTGGGTGGCGGGCATAAGTGGAAAGACTTTTCATTTAATGCAACAGTGGGTGGTAATAACTTTCCTTTAATTACGTCTACATTTAACGAGGCGGTAACCAACTTTTACATCAGAGATTTATATACAATTGGAAACGGTGTTACGGCAAATTCGAGTTATAACCTGACTAAACAAACCGTAAATTCATTGTATGGTACTGCAGAATTTTCCTACAAAGATTTATTATACCTGAATGTTACCGGCCGTACAGACTGGTATTCGGTACTGGCCCGAGATATCGATCATTATTTCTATCCTTCAATTAGCGGAAGTTTCGTTTTTTCGGAATTACTTCCAAAAACAAAATGGTTAAATTTTGGAAAGCTTAGAGTTGCCGTTGCAGAAACCGGAAGCGCCCAGGGAGTTGGTGCCTACAATGCATTAACATTTTTGCTTGCTCAGAATTCATTCAACGGGCTTCCCTTAGGCAGTATAAACGGAACAGCTTCACCAAATACCCAGATTAAGCCTTTTGGCGTAAATGAAAAAGAAATCGGTATTGAGTTACGCATGTTCAACAACAGAGTAAACCTGGACGTAGCTGCTTACGATAAAAAAACAACTAATCAAGCCGTTCCAATAAGCCTTTCTGCAGCAACCGGATATGCCACCACGCTGGTTAACTTAGGTGGTTTAAACAATAAAGGATTAGAATTTAACCTGGAATTAGTACCTATCCAGAACAAAAACTTTACCTGGAAAACGGCTTTTAATTCTGCTTTCAACTCTTCAAAAGTATTATCATTAGCAAACAACCAATCGCAATTAGTAGTCGGTAGTCCTGAATTTTTTGGGTCTATTGTTCATGTGGTAGGTTTACCACTTAACCAGATTGTAGGCTCCACTTACAAGCGCGATGCTTCCGGAAATATCGTATTATCGGGAGGCAAGCCCGTAGCCAGTGATAAACCGGTAAATTTTGGTAGTGGCCTTCCTAAAGCAACAGGGGGCTGGATAAATACGTTCAATTACAAAGGCTTCACCTTTATTGCCCATATTGATTATAAAGCGGGTGGTAAAGTACTCTCAAGCACAAGTTTAAACTTATTAAGAGAAGGTTTATCAAAAGAGTCCTTACCTGGCCGTGAAGGTGGCGTAATTTTTCCCGGCGTAAACGCTACTGACGGATTACCAAATACCACCGCTGTAAACGCAGAGGATTTTTACGCAAATTATCGTTCAACGAATATCTTGGATCCATTTATTTACAGCTCGAGCTTTGTTAAATTAAGAAGCCTTTCGTTGGGATACGACTTGTCTAAATTTATCAATAAAAAATATGTGAAAAGCTTAGTGCTATCGGCCGTATGTCGTAATGTATTGATCATCAAAAAATATACGCCCAACATCGATCCCGAAGCAATAGCCTCAAGCGGAGATAACCTAACAGGTTATGAGCAGGCATCACTGCCAACAACACGTACTTACGGATTTAACTTAAACGTAAAATTCTAACTCTATATACAATATGAAAAGTTTAATCAGAATTATAGCCATCGCAATCTGGATTCCAGTAATTTCCAGTTGCAATAAAGGGTTTGATAAATTAAATATTAATCCAAATAATCCGACAGAACTCGATGCGGCGTTCTTGTTTACGAGTGCACAATTTGGAACGCATGGAGCCACGATGGAAACCGAGCCAACCATTGTGCAGCAATTTGTAAATCCGTTTTCGGGAATCACCTCGGCGTTTAATTTTAACCAGCTGAATCAAACTTATACTTCGTCAAAATGGAATGCTGAGTATACGGGAACAAATACTGGCGCAACAAGTTCTTCAGGCCCTGTTCAATTACTTGTGCAGATATTAAGCCAAATCAAAGGCAATCCGGCAAGAACAAATTTATATAACGAAGCCAGAATCTGGAAAGCTTATCAATTTATGATGCTGGTAGACAGTTACGGAAACGTACCCTATAGTGAAGCCGGACAAGCCTATTTATCAAATGTGCTTACCCCTAAATACGATAATCAGGCAGCGATTTACACCGACCTGATTAAAGAAGTTACAGAGGCAACGGCAGCTTTAGATCCGGCAAAGGATATCGTAAAGGCTGATGTGTTTTACGGTGGCAATATCGCCCAATGGAAAAGATTGGGTTATTCCTTATTGCTTCGGTTGGGCATGAGGTATAGTAAAATAGATCCGGGCAAAGCGCAGGCTATTGTGCAAGCTGCCGTAACTGGTGGTGTAATGACATCAAATGCCGACAACTGTTATCTGAAATACAATACCACTTACGTTAATCCCGTGAGCCAGACGATTACTGCGATAGCGAATACATATTATTTAGCGGCTCCCTTTGTAGATCAACTCAAAAATAGTGGCGATCCGCGATTGAAGTTTATATCCGGCAAATACGCAAACCCTTTAGCGGCACCTACAAGCGTACCAGATACCATATCTGCAAATCAGTTCGGACTTCCTATAGGCTATAGCAGTGCTACTTTATCAACTGCTCCTGGATTTAGAGGTGCTAACGGCTCGGGTTTTAATTATTCGCAGGTTAATTATAGTATTTTCGGTAGTTTAACCGCTCCGCAATTTTTTATCACTCACGCCCAAACGCAATTCCTGCTGGCAGAGGCCGCTTTTAGAGGCTGGATACCGGGCGGTAGTACACCTGATGTTTATTATGCTAATGGTATACGTGCGGCAATGGACCAATGGACAACCTATAACGCGGCAGCCATTATTCCTTTAGCTACGCAAAATGCATTTATTAATAATCCTGTTAATGCTTATACAACGGCAAATGCACTAAACCTGATTAATACGCAATATTGGGTGGCTTCCTGGGGCAATGGTACCGAGGCATTTGCTAACTTCAGGAGGAGCGGTTTTCCAGCCTTATCGCCCAATACCATCGCAGGACAAAATATAACCGGTGGTTTTGTTCGCCGCTTTGTTTATCCAACGCTTGAGCTTTCTGCAAACGCAACGAATTACCAGGCAGCGGTTGCAGACAATGGCGGGCCAGATAATATGGACACACGCGTTTTTTGGGATAAATAGAAAAATCCTCAATAGTTATCGATCAGCTAATAGAAAAGATACCGGCGACAGGTATGGGTAACATTCTTATTAATTTTACCCATATCCTGCATGCTCCACTAATTATTTTGTAATTTACTTTCAGTATAAATCTAACCTAAATTAAATGTTAAACCGTAGAAATTTCCTCAACTACGCTGCAACTGCAGTAGGAACCACTGCCCTGCTTTCTGCTTTAGACAATCCTGCCTATGCCCTTTTTAGTAAGACTATTGGCGCAAACGACCAGATCAATATTGGTGTAATCGGAATCAAAGGCATGGGATGGTCCGACCTCAAAGCGGCCCTCAAAGTACCGGGCGTAAACCTGATCGCCCTGTGCGACAGTGATGCCAATGTGCTTGATGAAAGGATGGCTGAATTAAAGTCGATGAATGTTGACGCCGCAAAAGTAAAAAGATATAAAGATTATCGTGCGCTGCTCGATAATAAAGATGTCGACGCCGTAATTATCGGCACACCCGATCACTGGCATGCCCTGATGATGATCCATGCAGTACAGGCAGGTAAAGATGTATATGTAGAAAAGCCGGTCGGCAACTCTATTGTAGAATGCAGTACCATGGTTAAAGCACAGGAAAAATACAATAAGGTTGTGCAGGCAGGTCAATGGCAGCGCAGTCAGCAACATTTTAAAGATGCTGTCGATTTTGTAAAGAGCGGCCAGCTGGGAAATATCAGAACGGTAAAAGTATGGTGCTACCAGGGCTGGATGAAACCTGCTCCCGTAGTACCTGATACCTTACCCCCTGCAGGCGTTGATTATGCCATGTGGCTTGGGCCGGCGAATAAAAGAGCATTCAACGCCAGCAGATATCACTTCAATTTCCGCTGGTTCTGGGATTATGCCGGTGGCTTAATGACCGACTGGGGTGTGCATTTGTTGGATTATGGCTTGCTGGGGATGAACTCACCTGTACCAAAAACCATATCTGCATTGGGTGGCCGCTTCGCCTATCCCGATCTGTATGAAGAAACGCCCGATACGCTGACTACCTTATATGAGTTTGACAAGTTTAACATGGTATGGGATTCTGCCATGGGCATCGATAACGGCTCTTATAACCGCAACCATGGCATTGCTTTTATCGGTAACAACGGCACGCTGATCCTCAACAGGCAAGGCTGGGAAGTTATTGAAGAAAAGGTAAGTGGCAATAATGTGAGCAAGCCCTTTGTTAAATCCTCAGATAATGGACTGGACAATCATATGGTCAATTTCTTTAGTGTGGTGAGATCCAGAAAAAAAGAAGAACTGAACTGCTCCATACAGGATGCTGCACATGTAGCTACCGTTGCCCAAATGGGAAATCTTGCCTTCAGAAGCGGACAAAAATTATCATGGGACCATGCCAAACATCAGTTTACGGATCAGAAGGTAAACGATAAATACCTGTTGGCCCAGTATCACAACGGCTACAGCTTACCCAAAGTTTAACGCTACAGTTTAAACAGATCGGCATGTGTACCTTTCCCTCAGGGATCACGGCAAAGGCTATCGAAATATATAAAACCCTGCAATCGCACGATTAGCAGGGTTTTTACTTTTAGGGAATTGCCAGAATTAGCACGAATTCACAAAAATTGGTGAATGACTCACATGACTGTCCGTAGCGTTCCGAAGAGTTCTACGAATTAGTTAATAGAACAGAATCTGTGACTAACATTTACTTAAGTTTATAAACTCAATTTTATTCTTATATCCGTAGAGACGCTGCGCTTAACTCTACGGACGGAGGGGTTTAAAGTAGACGGTATTATGCATCATGATTAATATTCTATTATCATTCAAAAGAATTTCTTACATTTCGACTTTAAGTAATCTAAAATTAACCTATATGAAACGAACCATCTCAACAATCTCCTTAGGCATAATTGGAATTCTAATGCTAGCATCCTTTAATATCTCAAAAAAATCAGAGTATGACATTGCAGATTTATATCAATCGACCGACTTAAATGCTAATACAAAAGCCCTCACCGAAGACGGCGTGAAAGAAGTGAGTGTATTGTTAACTCCTATCAAATTAGATGTTGGAAAATATGTGGTTTCGTTAACAAAAAAAGGCAAAGACCTTTATAAAGTTGATGGTAAAAACATCTACATAGAAACAAAATACTGTTATGAATATGCTACAGGCGAAGAAGTTGTTTTGAAAATAGAATCTACTTATGGTTACTCAAAGGGCAAAGTAATTTTTTGATGAAGTGATATTCCATGCCTCTCCGTAGAGTTCCGCAGGGCTCTATGGATTAGTAAATAGAAAAGAGTCTGTGACTCGCTTTTATTTGAGTTTATAAACTCAATTTTATTCTAATATCTGTAGAGACGCTATGCTTAACTCTACGGACAGAGGGGGGCGCTATGCTTAACGCTAATGGACAGAGGGTAAGTTCTTTGTCAAAGTCTGCAATTTTATACTGATCTTGTGTCGGCCAGTCATTCATTGCATTTAAGAAGAGAACCGCGATTTCCTTCAGTTTGTGGTCTGTCTGGTCGAGGTCAACCAAACTCCAAAGTGTCGAATATGTTTCAATTTTGTTGTCCACTGTATTGTTCTCTTAAGCTTCCCGGTAACGTTTGGCGGCTTGGCGAATGGTGGCGGTTTTGATAAAATTACTAAAAGATTGAAAAGGTTGTAGAAGAATTTTCCGCCACTTTTGCCAAGACACTGTTAGGCGCAGTATTTTTAATCATTAATTTTCTTTTGCAATTTAATCGGTTGTATTCCTACAACTTTGTTTTTGTCGTCAAAAGTCAACTTTATAATTTCACTTGGAGGATTAGAATTGTCGTCAGAATATTTATACTGAAGTAGAGTAAACATACTTCCATCAAGACCCATCTGAATTCCGCTATAAACCAATTTAGTTTCTTTATCAAAATTAATATTGTCAATTAATATATTAATTTGTCCGTCTGTAACCTTCTCAAGGATTAAGTCAGATAAAAACGATTTTGATTTTGGTAAATCCTTTGCTTTTAAGGCTTTGAAAAATTCGGTTTTAATTATTTCTAAATCGGACAACTTTTTATCATTCAATTTTGGCACTTCCTTTTCTTTTCCTTTCGATTGGTTTTTAATATAAAGTCTTATTCGGTGAGTTGGGCTAATAGTCATTGCACCTTTTCTTTCGTAGTAATTAGAAACAGTCGCATACATTTCTATTTCAGTGCTGTCATTAGGTTTCCATGTAGAACTTTCTACAAATGTGTTTATAGAATCCAATTGACTAATATTAGCATAATTTCTTTTTACCACTGGCTGTCCGAAATTCTTTGAAATATGTTTTTTTAGTTCTGTATATTTTGCAATTAAGGCTTTTTGAAAAATATCTGATTTTTGGTTATTATCTTGTTTCTCAAAATTTGACACGTCCCATTCATAAAGAACATAGGACATAGTTGAGTCTTTTTTTTTGAAAAAATAATATGCTGTTAAGTCGGGAATGATTTTTTCTTTTCTTAAAAATTTAATTGGTTGTGCTTCTCCACCAAAAGAAACGTGATTTGAAGTTGTTGGAATTCTTTCACTTCCCAACCTTTCTTCCATTTTCAAATATTCAGTAAGCTTCGTGTTGTGAATTTCAAAATTAAATTCCTGTGCATAAACAGAAGTTGAGAAAAATAGAATTACAATAATTAATTTCTTCATTCAGTTTTCTTTTAATATTGTGCCTAACTTATATTTATCAGGCATAAACATTCTCCAATGCAGCTGTAAGCAGTGGTATTTGAGCTATAAATTTGCTGGTTTTGTATTACTAATATATTAATTTATAGCTAAGCATAAGGACTCGTTTATCTTTTTTGTTTCGGGTGCTCACATAATCTTCTTTTCAACTGACATACTTATCCAGTAAATTCCCATCTGTCCCCTGTTATTAATTGTGCCTTTTGACAACTGATTTTTAGGACAGGTTAAAATGGAAGTATCTACCCCTTTTACCATGCCTGTCCGTAGAGTTCCGCAGGGCTCTACGGATTAGTAAATAGAAAAGAGTCTGTGACTCGCTTTTATTTGAGTTTATAAGTTCAATTTTATTCTTATATCCGTAGAGACGCTGCGCTTAACTCTACGGACAGAGGGGGGAATCATTTACGTCAGCTCGTGAGCTTGATTTTTTTCGTTCATCATCAATTTGAATGTACATCATAATAGTATCTATCTTTACATACGAAACCTTTTCTGTGAAGAGAATAAACTTATAGGGATTTATCGTATCAATCAGCATTTTAACATTTTTCTTCCTCTGGATTAAACCTAATAATTCATCTTTAAACCCTTGATCTTCTTTATGGTTTAGTATTCTATTGAGCCTTTCTTTATTCACTGGACTGTATGTGCCAGGAAGTTTGATGCTTGCTCCTAGCGTCTCCAAATTATATTCCTGAAAATTATCTTTTTCTACGCAACTCTGAAAGAATAAGAATAGTATTGAAATGAGTAGGTATTGGTAGTATTTCATCTTTAAAAAATTTCAATTACCCAAAAAACGAAGTCCCACAAAAAGCCCGTATATGAGCAACAAGATAGCCAGCGGAATCCATACATTTCTAGCCCTAAAGTCCAAATCTCCAAAATGATGTTTCCAGAAAAAAATCGAGAGTACGAGACCACCCATCATGTTCGGAAGAAGAAATGTGAGAACAAAATTGTCAGTATATCTATGTGCTAATTTAAAAAGAACCATATTCCAGATTACACAGAATACTAATACAGGTGCTATTTGCTTTCGATTATCTATTTCCGAAAGATTTTTGGAATAAATAATACCGCCAAAGATAGTTGAAAGTAAAATTGAAAAAATTAAGATTGTTGCCTGATTATAAAGTTTCGGTCTTTCTTCGTAGGTGTCTTCAGTCATAATGAGAGCATTAATAGTTGAGATTAAAATGTCTTGTGCAACTTACAAAATTTTTCGACTGTCCAAAAATGTTACCTCAGGCAGTTTCTAATAGCTTGAGCTGATACTTCCATTCTCTGATTAAATCCGAATGATTTTCTAGTTCTTCATTTGTCAAATTTGCATCGGCTTCACTCAGCTTGAAATCTATTGTATCAGTCATATAAGTACTGATATTAAAAATATGACTCTTATCTTTATCTGATAGGTACTCAAGCAACTCGTAAACCGCACAAGAAGCGTTAAGGGCATAGCTGCTGTCAAAGTCTCCAAAGTCATCCATATCTGGGATATTTGGATCTAATTTATCGAGGTAAAATTTAATATCGGAATGATTTAACATAGTTCCTTTACCGACACGACAAAATTCTATACACGCTTTAAGTAAATCAGCATCACCCCAGTTATAATTTTCCGAAAACTTCGTATACTCTGGTTGTAGTCGCTCACAAATATTTAGACCAAAATCTACAAGCGCAGGTGGGCTGGCTGAGTCAACCTTGCCTTTAAGTAACGCTATAAATTCTGAATTGGTCATCATCTGTTATATGCTTTTATTAATAGTGATTAAGGTGTCTATAATTCAGAATAGCTAATTACTCTGCAGCCACACGATTGCTTTGTCAGTTACAATTTCTTCTATGTTATCTTTTGTTGCTTCGGGTACATAGTGCTGATAGGATTCCCCATAGTCTAAATCGCTCCATGCCCAGTAAAGAAGGTAGAAATCGAAAATTGGTTTTTCATAATCAAAAGCTAGACCTGTCGAGTATAAGGCTTGTAGATTGATCTTGACATCGACCGATTTAGCCATTTTTTCAATGAAAGTTTTGCAGTATCCAACAATTGCTTCGTGTTTTTCAGGCAACGCGATAACAAGCTCATTAAATGAAGAGAGTAAATATTTTTCTGTTTCAAAAAAGTTTGCTGGTTTGGAAATACCTGCTAAGATCAGTAAAGACGGAGTTTCGTAACCAAGCGACAACATTTCAACAGCCCAGTCGATGGATTGATCGATGTCGAAATCTTTAAGGTATCGATATGCAAGCATCTTGCTTGTCAAATCACTTGTGCGCATTGGTAGTTGAGCATCCTGTTTTAATGAATTGTAAAGTCGTTCTACGATCCAATTAAGTTCAGCTTGTTCACATGCATATTCGCTAATCTGTCCGTAAACTGCATATGGGGAAATATTAAATCCATCTTCGATATCATTGTAATAAACTACCGCATTACCGAAGATTGCGACCACCCAAAATCCTCCGCTCTCCTTTCCATATGCTGTTTCCTGCCATTTCTGGGGCGCAATTTTAATCAGGTTCCAAAAGTTCAATGGCTCACCTTCGAGTTTTGATTCTCCCCTTGAGATCCATTCTTCTAATCCAGCTACTGAAATCGGTTTCCACATGCTAAAAGTCGTAAACTGTTACTTCAATATTTTTTCCAGCCAAAGCTGATTTGATCGATGGCTCGATTTTATCCCAAGTACCGCCAGCCAGACCACATCCAATCCTAGGCATGTGCACCGTTGCATCATTTTCAGCTGCAAACTGGGCAACTTTTTCCAGACCGGATAATATTGCCTCATACCGAATTGGTGCATTTCCCATTTCGTCTTTGTTAATTTTATGTTGGCCAATCAGGTTCGCAATCCATAGATCGTCTTCAACTTTCACGAACTGGATTTCGCCAAGAGAGAAACCAGTTTTTGATTTGAACCACTCCCGATATCTCTGCTCTGGTTCTTTCCAGCGTTTTGAGATTGCCATCACAAAACCTTTTCCCCACCCGCCGATATCATTGCAGACGTGTACAATTATCTTGTTACCACTAGATGCAGGATTAGTAGCGTCACCTTTTAAATAATTTATCTCCATTATTTTGATTGTTCAATTCCATCATAGTCCTCATTAAAAAAATCGCTCAAACTCACGCCAAAACAATTTAAGATGTTGATCAATGTGCCAATTGTGATATTGGTATTACCTGCCTCATATTTACCATACTGCGAACGGTTTAGGTTGTTCTCATAGGAAAACTTATCTGGACTAGTATAACCTTTAGATTTGCGGAGGGCTTTTAGTCTTAAGCCTATTTTCCTCAATTCCTTTTCGCTTGTTAGGAGATTGCCTTTTGCCATGAAATAAAGTAAAACAAATACTCCATTTTAACACACTCCATAAAAAGAGTATTTTTATTTGGAGTATTGCAAATAACTGATTACCCTAGGGTATTGGATAATCGGAATTTATAAGATTAAACAACGACAAAATATTAATGGTCTTGCGGTTGCATTTCTGAAGCCGTGGCGCAAGACAGCAGATTACCCAGCCTATTTATAATATGCTATATTTGCGTATTCCTAAAATAGGTGCGGGACTGCTGTACACTCGTGTTACGTAAGCCTTCAGAAACTTTTATGCAACCACGAGATGCAGTTCCGCACCTATTTCTGCATCTCCAGGACTCATTTAAACGCTACTAATAAATGAGATCAATATGGAACCAAAATTATCACCAGAAGCCGAACACGCTGTCCATTTCAGGGCGTTTATCCATCGGCTCGCCCAGAAGTTCGAACCGCTCCAGATCTTCAGCTTTTCGCAGAACAGCTCCACTCATCATTCCCAGGGCTGCTTTAATAAAAATCAAGGCCATTTTAAATGTGATTATTGCCTATTGGTAGTTACCGAAACTTCAACCCGAATAGATTATGAAATGCAGGATTTCGCCAACAGCTATTATCAGCATGGAACGATTACGGTGATCTCCCATGGCAGGCAATCCGTTATCGATGCAGTACAGCAAAACAGCCGCTTTTTTATCAGCGTGCTTACCTCTAGAAAACTGCTCTATAGTAAGGATGGACTGTTAGACAGTGATCCAATAGCTGCGTTTATCCCCACAAAAGGCGCAATCAAGGCAATAAGACATTATGAACATCGTATACCGCTGGCTGACGGATTTCTGATGTGCGCATCCGAATGTCTGGAGAAGGAACAGTTTGGGATTTGTGCCTTTATGCTCCATCAGGCCGTAGAACAGACTTGTATCTGTCTGGTGAGGGTTCATATCGCCTACCGTTCTGAGTTCCACAACCTATACCGCCTGCTCCGTTTGTGTCAATGCTTTTCTGAAAAGCCTTTTCAACTTTTCCTGTCCACTCCCGAAGATGAGCGGTTATTTGATGTAATGGCAAAGAGCTATTCTGGTTCGCGTTATAAGGATGATTTTACGGTTTCCCGGCAGGATGCGGAGCGTCTTTATCAACGGGTCGCATCTTTTCTTTTGTTGGCAAAGGAGATGTGCAACGAAAAAATAGAACTGCTTGCCAAATTGGCATCAGATTATGCAGCCTTAAAAAACGCTGATCATGTGCAGATCGAAAAAATATTACAGACCAATATTTGAAACAGATGAAGAAGCAAACAAAAAATACATCAGATAACAGGATTGTTTATCTTGACAATGATGAAATAACAGATCCGATAAAAGTGGTACACCATTTTTTCAGTCACTCCTGGTTGCCTGATCATTTGAAGATGCTGAAACGCTGGCGAAACGATGCAGCACTTGAATCCGAAGGATCAAAAAAATGTAGCCCAGACTACCTTGTCTATCATTACGAACTGACCATAAAGCTGATAGAGGCCGCCTGGCTCTTAAAGAGTCACAAGCTTGGCAGACTTGACTTCGATGACAAACAAGAAATTGATATCGCAAAATGGTACATCAAAACGGAAAGGAAGAAGCTACGGGACTATCCTGAAAATCTGAGCATTCGGGATATCGTAAAGCCTTCATCTGTACTAAAGAAAATGTTCAGGACCTATAAACTAGACGGGTATAAAAAAATCCTGCACACATGGCTTCACAATGCGCTGAGTACCTCCTTCATGGAAGAAAGCCTTTCCAAATCTGAAGTAATCACAGTTTACGAACAATTGGTCAAACTGTTCGAGGCTACGTGGCTGATCAATGAGCGTTTAAAAGATGGCAATTAAAACTTTATTTTCCGTCCCGACTGAACGAATGGCCAAACCTTTTCCGTAGACGCCAGAGCAAAACAGCGAGGCTGCGTGGCTTGCCGCAAATGCGCAGGGGGAAATTTAAATGGCAAAATGCTGTAGGAACAAAATTAAACAACGACCAATTAGGATAATTTTGCCGCGACAGCTACCATTGTTTCTTCAGAAGTGCTAAGACCGCTTCGCGAGCCAAGTAAGGACTTACATCTCGGAGATCGTCATACGTGGTGTTGTCCCCTTGTTTAAGAAGTTCATAGTTCTAAAAGTCTTTAATTATTCAAAATTCTTTTCATAATCATCCTGGCAAACTTTCGGTAATTTTGATTTTTGTTTTTCCATATTGTTATCTATCCAGTTTCTACACTCCGCTCTGTCTAAGTTATCATTACCTATTATTGTTCTTAATCTTATCGCTGTAGTCCTCGATACGCCAAAGGATAGTAAACTTAAAGTGGTTGGATGATAGGCCCCAAGTTCCAGATAGGCTGATAGGTTTATTACATTAACATCTCTTCCCGCAACTGATAAGAAATATTGCAAGATGTCGGTATAACATTTCAAATATTTTGAATACTTAAAAGTGACAACTCTCTCAATTTCATCGACTATTGAGCGAACACATCTATTAACTGAGACAAATTTCCCAACACTTTTCTCGTAATTGATCCGCTCCTGTATCAGAAAGCCTATGGGATTCTCATTTATCCATTGAGATGAAATAACAGCATAATGTTTGAGTATGTTCTTATCACTCTCAGCTAAAAATATCTCATCAATAATTTGATAAATTGCCACAAGTGAAGTATAAAACTCATTACCCGAAGCTGGATATTTTGGCAAGAAATAAGTGTAGATTTTTGAATGAAACAGTATAAACAAGTCATTCTGGAACCGTGGATCAATGCCAGAATTTTTCCTCAATATTTCTTTAGGTAATACATTTTTTAAAGAGATAGATTTAATTGACTGGTCAATCTTCAATATATTATCTAGTGAGTTTAGCACCATTGAATTGTCAGTTACAAATCGCTCAACTGTATTCTTGTTGTCTTCTAAAAAGTCAAGTACAAAGGTTGAAGTTGCCTGTTCTAAAATCTCTTTTTCTTTAAGAGGAAATGGCTCCTTTGCATTTTGTAAATAAACTGAAAGGTCAAAACTTCTGGAGACAAGTGAATCTTCGGTTGCACTTTCTATGGTATAATTCTCTACTGATTTCTCAGGAATATAGCCTTCCAAGCCCCATTCACCCACATCTATACAATAAATATTTCCATAAAAATCCTTTAATAATCTCCCTGCCCTACCAGCCAAGTTCCAAAAATCAAATTTACCCATTTTAGTACCTCTACCCTTGGTCGGTTTATGAATAAATACATTTCTCGCTGGTAAGTTCATGCCTTCTAATAAGGTACTTGTACAACATAAATAGTTAACAGGAATACTTTCATCAGCAAAAAGTTCTTCAATTTTTTCTTTAAGTTCTCGAGGCATTGTGGAATAATGGAACACAACTCCTTTTTTCAAGCAGGTAATTAAAGTATATTCGATATGGATATTATCCCTGATAAAATCTGAGAAGATAGTAATCTGTTCATGTTCCACATCTGGCAAGTATCTGCATAGTTCATTTGCTAATTCTTCTGTATCTGCCGCGCCATTTGCATATAAAATATTAGATTGATTTTTACCTAGATGATAGGCCCAGAATGCCATTTTTGCTTTATTTGTTTTGGGACATTGCTTTTGTAATTGCGATTCTAGTAATATTGGTATATGTGTCATGCCTAAACACGAAAGAAACTCCAATTTCTTATTTGAGTTAAGAAAAATCACGTTTTGGTGAACTTGAGAGTAGTTAGTTTGGAATTTTTGTACAGAAGATTTGTATTTCTGGAAGAATTCAGGATTTGACGCAAGTGGTGATGAAAATACCACCTTTAATAAAGGGTATCGTTTAATAGTCTGTCTAATTACACGTTCAAGAATAATCCCTCTGTTGCCATCATTGATTTTTTGCGCTTCATCGACAATTAGTACATCTAAATTTATATTCAACTCTTGCTTTGACAATAAATTGCTAAGCCTTTCTTGAGTTAATATTAAAATATGCTTTTGCTGTTTAATTTGAATATATATATCTTCAAATTCAAAGGAAATTGTAGAAGATAGTACTCGTACATCTTCAATATTATATCGCTTGAAACTTTCACGAATGTCGTTCTTAACCTGATTGATTAGTGCTTTGGTTGGCACGATGTAGACAATATTAACTTGATCTCTTGCCTTAACTAAATCAATAATATATAATATCAGCAAAAATGACTTTCCAGCAGAAGTTGGTGCCGAAAAACTTGAATCAATTCCCGTTGTTAAAGACTGCAGCAAATTGCTTTGAAAATCTGTTAGCAGTATTTCTGTTTCTCCAATTAACACCTTGTTTTCGACACTCTTACTTGCGGACTCGATTTGTAGTTCAAAAGGCATGTCCGAAAACTGTATTGCCTTGTTCAGCGAGCATTTTTTCATCAGTAACTGATGTGCTGGAAAATTACCTAGCCTCACCAGTAGAAAAGAACATACGTCGATGATTTCAGGATACTCATCTTTGTAATAAATATATAGTAATGTTCCAATACTATAGCCTATCTGTTTGTATTCATCTACTGTTGAACAAGCAAGTATTGAGGCTGACTTGATTAAAAACTGAATATCATCTACTAATAAACTAATACCTGAGACACCTTGTAAATTAAGACTATCAAGGATTTCATTTTGTATCAGCCTGTTGTAAATCTTGAACTGATCTGATTTGATTATTCTTTCAGATAAAATATCGTAAATCGAAATTTGACTATTGTCCATAAAGAAGCTTAAGGAAATTTGTTCTTAATTCATCTATGTCTTTAAATGGCATCACAAAAAAGAAAAATCGCTGACGTATAGTGGGATAAACTATTTTTTTATTCAGGTATGCTTTCATGGCGATAATATCAGCTGTCAGTTGATTCTTTAATTCTTCAATCAATTTCTCGTTTGTTAGACAAGCTTCAACATCTACAAATTTATCCCAATTAAAGCCGATAAAACAAGTATGTACCTCTAGCCAAGTATCATCTTTAGGCTTTGTCGGATCTAAAAACTCAATTATTGCGTTCTTTAATACTGGGTCAGAAACGTCTATGTGATTACTTATAATTGATATTTCAAAATCCTTCTTTTTTCCTTGAAAGTCTAATACGGATTTGATACAATCATCAAATGCCGCATCCCGTTTCTTATTTAACTTCGATTCGCAATAGAAAACACACTTTTTATCCCCTTGTATGCCAATGTGAATACCATCGGAGCCTTTAAAATTCTCACCTTGAGTTGTTTTTAAAGACATTTTACTAATTATCTGAGGGGCTTTTAGGTATGATTCTAACAGAAAATATAAAGCGATTTCGCCAAGCTCACCCGATCTACTTGAACCTTTTCTGCCATTTGCAGAATCTTTAGCATTAAAAAACTTGTCTCTTCCTTCAAACACCAAATCCGTTATTTCTTCAACAGATTTTCCAGAATATCTTGACTTTGGAAAGCAGTAATAAACTAGGTGTTTTCTTAAACTCTTTAAAAAATCTGCTTCTCGATTATTGCAATCGTGATATTTTACAAAGTGAAAACTGGCATCAACCCGATCATTAACCTTAATATCTCCTTGAATTACATCAATAATGGCGGTGTAGCTGTTTTCAGAAACATCCAGATTCTCGCCTATACTGACCTGGTCTTCTTGATCCTGATTCATTTTTGATTTATAAGAGGTTAAAAGTATTTATTTGGCCTAAAATACAAAAAATACTTAGTATCAAAGGGTTATAAAATCATTGACTTGGTTATCACCCCAGTTTGGTGATTATTCGCCCGAAGAGGAAACTAACACTAAGTTTGATATTTTAGAGGACTGGGCATCAAGGCTACACGATGTGTTACCTATTGGGCAGACTTTCAAATGAGTCATGGTGTTTCTACATCAATTAATAAACTATTTCTCATTTAGACCAATATTTAAAAATACTACTATCTCAAAAATATTTCTTTTATGTAATGATTGTTTACGGTAAACCGTAATCAGCTATGATTTTTGAATTCAAATATTCTTTGATTTAGCTAAAAAGATCTAAATCTTTAAGTTATAGCAATTGCAACTAAAGAATACAGACAAAAAGATGAGTGATTCGGTGAGCCGCATTTTAAAACCCTTCCAGATAACCCTTAAACGCTGAAAACTGAACGAAGTTCACATCTCAGCGGGATCACAGAAATTCTCCAACGAAAGTTGGAGGATTTTTTTGTTAAAAGGATCCGCTATGCTAAAATTCCAAGCAACCGTTTATTGTCCCTTCAATCCTGATGATCAGCATCCCTTTTCGGAAATTTTGTACGGCCATGCAGGTTCTGGAAAATCTCGAAGATGGACTTACATTTTCGATAACAGCATGAGACGTAAAATAGGCTGGGAGATCTTACCAGTTGGGTAGCTGTTTATATAGGGAACTATCCATCTAAGCTATTAATTGCGATATCTCTCCGACATCTCCTTTGGTGTGAGGATTTCCCAGAGTTGGGTTTCGGGATTGGCCACCATATACATTTCGTTAGGCCTAACATTTCTATTAATCGTTTGCTCTGGCGCAGATTCCTGGCATTGCTGGCAAAGAAGGTTCAGTACTTCGAACAAACCCTCCAACATATCATCTGCGTCCTGGCCATCTACCTTTTCACTAACCATAACATTGATCAATAACTGGGAATGCAGTCTCGCTCTTAACGAGATTGACAGCGACTGATCATAACTTTTTGAAAGTTTTTCGGTCGATTGGCTTGCCGCAACCAATCGGGTCTTGATTTCCCGTCGCTTTAGTACATATTGTTTTATTCGAGACTTCAACATCTGATATGTATCCTTTCCTGCCTCTTCCATAAATGATTTAAAGAAAAGCCCCGAAACCATTACAATAAAAGTTGTTGGGATAGTCCATTCGAAAGCAGCGAACATCCCACCACTTTCGTGTTGAATTCCCTTGATTTTAAGTTCATCTGTACTTAGCGCGATGATTTCCTGCGCATCAATATCCTCCATGTTATCGGGCCAGCCGATGATTACCGCTTCTTCCATAGTTGAAAATATCTGTTAAAATTCTACTAAATATGATCATCATTACAGGTCTGTAACACGTACCCTACGAACATTTTATTTGCTAAACTTTCGGAACGCACTCACCATTTGAAAAATGAAATAGGCTACAACAATCCTGCTGAGTATATCCCAGAAGTAAACCCAACCAGTTATTAGCCCATCAGCTTTTGCTAGATCGGAAACCCTGTGTGCGGGGTTTAGCAGCACGAACCAACTCTTAAAATTATCACAGAAAATTATCCTCAAATTAAGTCCAATCTCAGAACAAGAGCTGGCAAATTTCGAATAGTCAAGATTTTCAGAAGTCAAAAAACCTATTGGCAGGTAGCTTAAGAATGAAAAAACTACAAGGAACACGAATGCCTTTAACCAGCTCTGGCCAAAATTATTGCTTTTGCTGCTCCATAATATCAGGTACTCACTCCATTTTCTAGGTTTTTGGTACTTGATAATCTGCTGGTAATACTCCATCTCATACCTCTGAAATTCAAGCGACAGTGGTGTGTCGCCTTGTTTTTGGGAAGCATATTTTAGTTGCCTGTAAATTTCTTTTCTAGAGTTAAGAGTAGCCAATAAACTTTTGCGCTGATTCTCTACCATTATCTTGTTTTTGGACGCTAGCACTGCTTTAAACCCGTTTAAAGATTGCGCTACCTGCCCATCCTCCAGTTGTTCCTTAGTGAACCAAGTTACCAGGGACATCGAAATTTCCGTCAAGATCACATTGTGAAAAACCAACTTTTCAAAGGATCTAAAGTTGGTCTGAAAAAATTGCGCTTTCCCGAGATTAGCATCATCAATATAGAAGGCAGATTTTTTTTTAATATTATTATTAGTCTCTTCTAACCAGTCAGTTAGGGATGCGCGTAGATTTGAAAAGATCAGCCCACCTTCGTTGATTATACCGTTTATCTTTACCTGATTAACATGCAGTTGCTTTAAGGTCAGCTTCGCTGCTGTATTATATCCGCTGAGGATAACAGTACCCACATCCAAATTTTGGAACAACATACTTCCAGTGAGCTTTGAAGAGAATTCGATATTCAGTTCTTCGACGATTGGGCGTGTTGATAGTAGTTCCTGTACCCCCAAAATGTCTAATCCATTTTCAAATTTGGCAGCGCTGATCGAAAACTTCGCAATTCCCCTGTTTGGCTGGACAGTGCCCGCATGGAAGCTTATCGTAAACTGCTTTTCAAAGGTCGAACCGAAAATTGTAAGCCAACTTCTTGTTTCGATAAGAGAGAAGTTTACTGCATCTTTAAAGACTCCATCGTTGAAGGTAACGCCTTGATTTAACCTACAGCTATTAACATGGAGATGGCCAGAAACAGTATTTGACCCAGTGAATACGATGCTCCCTGTTTCGAGGTTAGTGAGCCTAACATAGGATTCTATCGTATTCCCCGTAAACCTAATTGATTGGTTAAATTGTGAACGAAAAATATCGAGCTTTTCTTTAACGGTACAGTTTTCAAATGTCAACCCTTCAACGGATACTTTTATGCTATCTATTTCTATGCCCTTTTCGAACACGCAGTTCTTAAAAACAATATTTCTTTCAATGCTTGTGTTTGCTCCCAAAAACTTTACCACTTCGCCGAAAGTACAATCTGCAAAAACTAGGCTAACCGAATCTGGCATCTTTAACTGATCATAACGGTCTATTACTATATCTCTCAAAACAACGATATCTTTAAAGACCGAGTTTCTAAAAGACATTCCGTGTGAGAGGTTTACATTATCAAGCGTAAATGCGCCTTTAAATGATACTTCTGTGAAAGATGAATGGGTTGCCTGATATTCCCCTTGCCTTAGAATCAGTTCTCCAAAATTATGTTTGTCGAAAGCTAGGTCTGAGTTTTTTAGTAGTTCATTTTTGAGATCGAGTTGTGAGATTGCGTTATCCATGTATTCTGTTTAGTTTAAGCTAAGCTATGTATTTCTTTGCAGAGCAACACCAATAACTCAAAATTCTTTAGCTAAATCACTGATTGACAAATCAGTCTAAAGATCTATCTTTGGTAAAAAACAAAGTATGGGGCCAAGCGACTGGTTTACAATTTTCGGTCTAATTCTGGCTGTTTACACTCTTTTTTCAGCGGAGGGGCGAAAGATAATAACTCTGAAACTCGGGAAATTTGACCTGCTGATTCTAGCGTTAACTCTTTTCGGTGCACTGTTCCTCATTAAATACGAAGAAATCAATGAAAGGCTACCATTTTTGGACATATTCATAAATGTGGCTTTGAACCGAGTAACATTGCTTTAATATTTTTTCTTGGTACAACGGTTTTCTATGCAATAAAGACGGTGCGGCTTACCAAAAAATTTCCAAGCCCTTCGTTAATCAGTTATTATCAGGAAACGATGAAACTGGATTTTAAGCTATTTTTTCGTCTGTTCAATAAGTATGAGAGAAGAAAATCCTCCAGCGAAAGTTGGAGGATTTTTTATTTAAAAGAATTTCACTGTACTAAAAATCCAGAACAGCCATTTATTGCCCCTTTACCCGGGCTGCTCCGACACAGCTGTACACTAACAATACCTTAAGATAACCTTCTCTTTACCTATTATTAAGCTATTGTTAACCAGCCAATCTGAAGTGAGGCAAATCTTTAACCTAGCTGATCTCCACCAGGGCTACAACTCAACCGAAGTAAGTACAAAGCAGCGTGCAAGCAGGTACCACGCAAGCCTGGCCGGAAGGTGGCCTAAACGTGGGGTAAATGTGGCGTGAAGGTGGATTTTGGAATATTTTTTTTGGGGATTTTAATCAGATGGAATGATTTAGGTCATCATCTCTTTTGATTAACCTAATATACTAAAATTATGGCTATCTGGAATGTAATGATCAAAATTAATAGGCAAACAGGATCTTGTTTTTTACAAATACGAAATTAAGGTCCTTTCGATTTACGCTATCAATGACAGAATCAACAGAGTGGTCGTCTTTCCCGAGCAGGCCTATCGTGTGGACACATCTCTGCTAATTAGATTTGTTTTTAGCCCCTTTCTCTAAGGCAATCGTGCTGATCCGATAGCTATCGGATTTATTTAAGCATCTTTTCCGCTCTATGCCGCGGTGGCATGGTACTTTGGAGCGCCAAAGTACCCAAAGCGCTCTGTCAATCCAGCAATGGGCCTTTTACACAATCCTATACACATCAAAAAAACAGCGGCACTTTGTTTAATCAGTTTTTGTTTGTGTTTTCTTGGGGCTGATTGAGCCCTTCGGGGTTTGTGTTCAATACTTCTTTAAAACTTTAAATTGGCGTTTATGAACACAAAACCACTGCGTTTTAGGTTTGGCAATGCTATTTGTTCTATTCTGCGCCTGTTTTTTTGATTTCTCCGGCCCTTGGGATTGACGGCGTTCTTCGGTAAAACCTGTGTATGATTAAAGCAGGTCAGCAAAACGCCTAAAAACCCACACATCAAAGATGTGTCCATACGATAGGCGGAGGCGGGAACCACGATTGCTCAGCGAAGCTAATCTTAAAGCGCTTGCATTACGATTATTCATAAGTTTTCTTTTTTTCAGAGGCATTCATGAGCACTCCGTGGTTCCCAATCAAGTTGGAATGACGAACCGCCAAAACCTGTCATCAACACTCCGATTTATTTGAAAAATTCTAACGTCTACCATTGACGTTGTTTTACAAGTAACTATTAATCAGTATTTTGCCAGCTTTAGCATTTCCATCCAGCTAGGCCATAGCACGGTATCCCCGTTCTACTTAAATCCGGCCTAACAAATTTTTCGGGCTGCACTGCCCAAGCCTACCAGCTGGCTTCGAAAGAAAAATTTTCAGCCGGCATTTTTTGCTTCTTTTTGATGCCAAAAAGAAAGAGCCCTTCGGCGGCGGTGAGCCGAGGCAAGACCGCGCCGTAGGATAAGAGAAAACAATTGTACGTCACTCATATTGATTTTAAACAATTAATTAACCCTCAGGGTGCCATCTTTTGCAATTTATCCCTTACTTTACTTATTTTTGTTATGCGCTTGAATTTATGCCCAGGCTTTTCTTAAAAAACGTAACCAGTTGCCATGCATCAGGTTTTCCACATCGGTATCGGTATAACCCCTATTCTTAAATAAAGCTGGTATTTTTTGTAAGTCTGCAATGGTTTCCAGGTCGTAAGGGCATTGTTCTTTTCCAAAAGCACCATCCAGATCAGAACCGATTCCGACATGATTGGTGTTTCCGGCCAGCTGGCAAATATGGTCGATATGGTCGATCATCACCTCCAGGTTACAGTTCATTGCTTCTGGTTTAGAGATCCCCCTCTGCCAGCCCGGAACCATCATCCAGGCATCAAGCGCGCCACCAATTACGGCGTCTCTTTTGATCAGTTCTTTTATCTGCTCATCACTGTACTGGCGGTTATGGTTCACTAGGCTCCGGCAGTTGTTATGCGATGCCCAGATCGGACCACCGAAGCGGCTCAATGCATCCCAAAAACTGTCATCGCAAAGGTGTGTGGCATCGAGAATCACATTTAACCGCTCCATTTCTTTCAATAATTCGCGACCGATCGCCGTCATTTTGCCTGTTGCATTGGTACCCTGCGCATAACGTCCGGGTCCGTAATGCGCCGGACCAACGGCCCTCAGGCCATTTTGCCAGGCTTTTTCTAAATGGCCAACCGTTACAAGAGAATCAGCCCCTTCCAAACTCAAAATATAACCCACAGGCTTTTTATCGTTAACACGTCCATCATTCCACAATTCGAGGTGTTGCTCAAGGCTTTCCAGATTGTTCACCTGGAACATTTCACCGGCATCCTCCATCGCTTTATACCAGGCCAGCTGCCCCTGCGTTTGCGCCCAGGCTTGTTCAGGCGAATGCCAGCCCGGTAAGTGATTATCAGGCGCAACATAACGGGCAATCTGCGTAGCCACAACCAAACCGATATTTCCTTTACGCAATTCGGGAAGTGAAACTGTTCCATGACTGCGATCGGGCTTATCTGTTAATCCGGCTTCTCTTTCATTGATATCGGTAATATTTTTGGTCAAATCGCGATTCCACTCCAGGGCATTCATACTTAAATCTAAATGGGCATCTATGATAAACATGGCTATGATTAATATGATTAAATGGTGATTTTTCTTTTCCTGGAGATGATATCCCAGTATTTTAATGATTGATCAGCCCCTGAGCAAAGCGCTTTTTCATGCAGGGCAACTGTGGGGCAAATGTGATAAGGCAAGCCGTAAAGCATGTCGCCCACTTTATAATTACCGGGATTTTCGGCTTTTAAAACCAGATGTTCTTCGCTCTGACTTTGAACTTCGAGCTGAGGCGCATTCAGGAAGAATACCCGGTTTTTCAACTCCTTTTCGGCAGCAACGGCTTTATGCCCTAAATCTGTACAGATTAAATCTTCTGTAGGTTTAGATACGATGCGGCTGATCACGAGCGCAGCTGTATTAAATTGCTGTTCGGTAAAAGCATCCTGATAGCCTTTGTCCCATAAAATAAAAGTGCCGGGGCTACAGTCAAAATCTGTATGCTCGGCATATACCGGAAAAGTTGGTGTTCCACCGGCGATAACCGCTAAATCCTCAATTCCTAAAGCTGCTAAAGTTTCTTTTAAATGATGAAGCTGCGCAATAATAGGTTCTGCTTTTTGGGAGCGAACATCAATGGATGAATCATGAATGTGGCCATCATAAGCATGTAAGCCTTTTACATTGATGTGAGGAAGGCTAAGTAATGCTGCAACCAAACCGTGAGCCAGTTCAGGCAGAACTCCTGTCCTGTTCATGCCGACGTTTAAATCGATATATACCTCAATAACTTTATTTTCCGAAACCGCCATATCAGAGATTGCGCTAGCGGTTTCAATATTATCAAGCAAACAGCTGAAACTGGTGCCTGAATATTGATCTATGAGTTTAAAAAAACGATTAATGTTTTCGCCAACCGGCTGGTAGGCCAATAAAACATCCTTTGCTTTAGCTAAGCCAAGCATTTCAGCTTCGGCGATGGTTGCGCATTTAAATTTATGAATACCGGCATCGATTAGCATATGGGTAATTTCCAGGCATTTATGCGTTTTAACATGAGGCCGGAGTCTGCCGACATCATTAATCATGCCTTTCAGTATGCCAATGTTTTCACGGATTCTTGTTTCGTAAAAAACAAGCGCAGGTGTTTCCAGCGCCTCCTCATTCGGGATTAAGTACCAGTCTTGCTGCATCATTAAAAAAGTTCGAATAATGCTTCAATTTCTACAGGAATATTATCTGGCAAAGAGCCAAAACCAACAGCGCTTCTTACACCAATGCCATTTTCTTCACCCCAAACTTTTGCAAAAAGTTCACTGCAACCGTTAATAATATAGGGATGCTTTTCAAACTCAGGTGTACAATTTACCATGCCTAAAACCTTAATTACCCGTTTAACTTTGTTTAAACTACCGATGTTTGTTTTTATGGTTGAAAGCATGGTTAAACCCACCTGCAACGCAGCAATTTTGCCTTCTTCCTGAGATAAATCAGAACCGATCCGTCCAATGATTAATGATTTATCATCCTGAACCGGGCCATGGCCGCTTAGGTAAAGGTATTTTCCATCAACTAAACAAGGTTTGTAAACGCCAAGTGGTGCGGGTGCGGGCGGTAAATTAAGTTTCAGTTGTTCGAAGCGTTCGTCGGGGGTTAAATTTTCCATATGATGTATTTATTATTTTTAAGCGATGATTATTTTAAGCAAAAGTACACCCAAAAGGCCTGCAATGCCAACAATAGATTCCATTAATGCCCATGATTTGAATGTATCTTTCAAAGTTAAACCGAAATATTCTTTAAACATCCAGAATCCGGCGTCGTTAACATGAGAAAACATTAAGCTCCCGGCACCAACCGCTAAAACCATCAGGTTGGGATTGGTATGCGTATGCTGCATTAAAGGGACAATAATGCCGGCGGTGGTTAAACCGGCAACTGTTGCCGAGCCCACACAAAACCGAATAATTGCGGCAATCATCCAGGCCAGAAACAATGGCTCTGCTTTAACGTGCTGCAAATAAGCTGCAATTTGATTACTTACACCACTCTCTGTTAAAACCTGCTTTAAAGCGCCAGAGCCCGCAATGATCAAAAGAATTAAGGCGATATCTTTAATCGCATCACCATAAATATGCATGATCTCCGTGATTTTTTTTCCCTGTGTGATGCCCAATAACCAGGTGGCAACAATCAATACAATGAGCATCACAACAGATGGATTTCCGGCAAATAAAATATAAGGCAGGATAATGGAATCGGGCCTTAAAAGCATGGGAACGAAGGAAGCAACTGCCAGTAATAACACAGGAAGTAAAGCCGTAAAAAAGCTTTTAAATCCACCCGGGAGTTGTTCGTCTGTTAATTCTTTTGGGCTGAAAGAAGCCAATGGATTTGCAGGGATTGCTTTGAGCGTACGGGCGAAAATGGGGCCGCCTAGTATGATTGCAGGAATTGCAACAGCTAGGCCATAAAATAGTGTCAAACCCATATCGGCCTGGAATTGAATCACTAATGCCGCTGGAGAAGGATGCGGCGGCAAAAACCCATGTGTTACGGATAAGGCGGCTAACATGGGTAAACCGATGTATAACGCAGGCAATTTATAACGGTAAACAACGGAGAATATTAAGGGAACCATCAGCACGAAACCTATCCCGTAATACAAGGGAATACCAATTAAAAAGCCCGTTAAAACCATAGCCCATTGGATATATTTTTTACCGAAAATAGTCATGCTTACCTGAGCGATCTTTTGCGCCGCGCCACTTTCGGCCACCAGTTTACCAAGCATTGCCCCTGCCGTAATGATAATGGCTAAGGAGCCTAAAACATCGCCCATGCCTTTTTCGATACTCGATGGGATTTTTGAAGGTGGTAAGCCTAAAGCCAGGCCCGCTAGAAAAGATACCGCTAAAAAGGCTAAAAAAGCATTGATCTTAAATACAGAAATCAGTACAATTAATAAGGCAATGCAAATAAAAACAATGAGTATAGTCATTTAATTTACGATAATTTCATTAACCAGGCTTTTGTGCCCCGGAATAATTCCTGTTCCCACCACCTGATTAAAAGCATTCATTACAATAAATTGTAATGCCATCAGGCAAAACAACTTCGCTGATTTAATCAAAGTAAATAAGGAGGAGTATTTTATCATCAGTGCAATCGAAATAACACTAAGGTAAGTTTAAAATTTTATTTTCGCCTACGATAAAACATTGTGGGTGTTGCAGTGGAGATGCGGTCCTTTAAAGACACGCCTAAAAGAAAAAAATAAAAATCCAGCATTTCTAGTCTTTGGATAATGATTACCTTCGCATATGAAAACCAAACGCCCTCTACTTTATTTTTTCAGTGTTCTGATCGGTTCAGCTTTAGCCCTACCAGCCTGCTCGCAACAGTACAAAAAAAACATTCCGGAACAGGAAAGTTCAAAATCCATAGACAGCGGCCGAACCTCTCTAAAAGTTTCAGCTAAGCCCGTAGAAAAGGACCTTGGCAAGATGGTCACAGACCTAAAGGCATCAATGGTATCTTATATGCAAACTGCACAGCCATCCTACACGATGGATGACATTGATAGCTGTCAAAAGATACTCAAGGGCTACCTCGTAGATATAAATGCTTCCAAGAACAAAGAACAAGGAATGAGAATAGTCAAGACAACGATCCTCACGCTCAATGCATTAAACCGCAAAACTGAGGAAAGCCTTATCGAAACAAGCGAGCGTGAACAGATAGCCGAAATTATCATTCTTGCTTCAAACCGTAAGGGCTATAACACGGTGGATGAAGATATCACCGAAGAATGGCGGGAGTGGTAAAATCCCTCATTGTTGTAAGATATTTTCCAATGAAAATGAAAAGCAGATTACGGTATCTCCACGCTGGCAGTTTCTTCTTCCTGTTCCTAAAGTGGTCACAATCAACTTATTCAGCATGATATTTCAGAATAACGAAACAATAGATGTAATGTGTTGGAAAACGGTAACCAGCGACCAAATCTCCATACATCATATTTATAGTGAAATATTAAGGCGATTTGGCAACTGGTATGGAAAGTAGGATGGGCTGCCTTTCCTCCTTTTTCAGCTCTAAACCAGAATCCCAGGCCGGTCCTTTAAAAAAAGTATAGGTTTTTTGTCCGTTCTGATCAAACGAAATACGCTCTATGGCCGTTACCCGATCTGGAATACGGGCACCAAACCAATCCGGATCAGCCTTTCCTTTCCAGGTGACCAGGTAAAGTACCGAACCGGTAGCATAATCTGCGCCATCCCTTAAACGTTTTGCGGCAATGCCGTTGCCGTAAAGTGTCGACATTGTTTTTGCTTCCGGCTGCAGGCTAACAGCCATTGGCGTCATTTCCAAAGGATTTTCAGGAAGTCTGGAAATGCTTGTTATTGAAGCTTCGTTATTGATCCGATCAGTTGCGTTTGGCTTACAGCCCAACATCAACAATATAAGGGGAAATACCCCTGCGGTGAATGATAATCTCATTTTATTTATTGTTTAAGCCCTTAATATCAAGCGGTCTGGTAAATACATAATCGTTATCACGTTCCGGCCTGTGGCAGCTGATGCATTCCGAATCAAATTTCACCGTTTTACCATAGGGCAAAAGGTTTTCCCCTTTCCAGCGTGCCCAGCCCCAGCCTTTTGTACCGGCATAACGCTTAACATCTTTGATCATAAACTCCACCTGGACAAATTGGCCTGCATAAACGCTTCCATCTTTGGCTTGCTGTTGTTTCCACGCGGTTTTGGCAAAAATGGTTCCATCCGGCCATGGGTTTGTTTTTCCTTCGTGTATGGCTTCAACCGCTATCGGGTTGCCAAAAATGATGCGGATGGTACCATTGTCGAAACGCTCTGTCGTACTTATTGCTTTCCACTTGCGGTAATTGGGCAGGTAAGCGATTCCGTTTGGCGATTTTTTCACTTCCATAATAGATGGTTTCTCTACTCCCATCGAATTGCTTTCTATACTGGCGGGTTTACTTACAGCATTATTTAACAAGTAATTTCTAATCAGATCTATATCTTTCTGATCCAACTTTGCCTCAGGGTGCAAAGCGGTATAACTGCTTAAAGGCATTTCTTTTGAAAGCATCCCGTTTAAGGCAAAATACAACATGGCATTACGTTGCGGGGTAGCGAGCGAGTCCCATTGCGAAAAATCAAGTGCTTTCCTGCCATCACGGATGTGCGAGGCCACTAAAAAATTCACCGGCGTAAGCCGGTCGAACCAACGCCAACTGGTTTGGGAAGAGTGGCAATCGAAACAGGACGTTTCCAGTACCTTTGCCACTTCTGCAGGTACACCTGCCAGCCCTTTAACCGGCTGTGTTTTTACTGAACTTAGTTCTTCGGGCCTGATCAGTTGCGCCAGCAACACCAGACTGAGGATGCCGAGTATGATTTTGAATTTGAGTTTCATGGATTATTTTTTTAACCTGCTCAAAATTAGCCTTCAAAGCACCCAACATAACATTACAATCCTATAAAAGGGATAAATTTAGCCTTGAAGGCGAATAAACCGCTTTGAATAGTCCGATCTTTTTAAGACCTTGACCCCTAAAATCCAGCTAAATTAGTCTGGCGATTTTTAACCAAGCCCTATGTTAAAAGGAAGATTGCACCTGCTACTTTTTGTTACTGTGAGTATTACGGTAATGCTGATCAGTTACTTTTCTTTCCGTTACCTTTACAACAGTGCTGCCCAAAAGTTATGGGCCAGCAAAATGGAATCGGGCGCAAGGGAAAGCAGGGAAATCGGCCGCTTGCTCGAACAACAGCTGCAAAGCGGACTTGCGCCGCAAAAGGTGATCCGCAACCTGCAGCAAAGTATAGAAAATACCGATACCCAGGGCGAGTTTATCTGCATGTATGATAAAAATGGTATCGAACTTTGTCACCCCAATCCGGCGCTCATCGGCCAGAAAATAGCGCAGGGCAATTCTGTACTTCAGTCGCGAAATGGATCGATACCTTTTAATGAAGCCATTGCGCAACAGAAAAGCCTGGGCGGTACACGAAGTTTTCCGGAAGCAAAAAACAGGCGTTCAGAAATCGTAAATATTTATCCGGTAAAGGGCAGCGACTGGGTTGTGGCGGCACATGCCAATATCGAAGTACTACAGGCTGAACTATCCGGCCTTTACACACAGTTTATTATTTGTTTTTTAACCACAGCAGTCATTATCATCGGCAGCTGTTTAATGCTGATCAGGCAGATTTATGGCCGGTATGAAAAATCGGTTTCCTTAGAGATCAGTAGCTTAAATGAAAAAGTGAACACTTTGGGCAGCTTAAACGAACAGTTGGCCAGATTGCAACAGGAAAATGCTTTAGTTTCATTAAATCCAGACAAGGAATCTGCCCGGAAACGGATGATCACCTATTTAAAAGACGAACTGATCCACCTTGATATCACTGAAATAGCCTTTTTCTTTTTCGATGGTGCTGCTGTCAATATCATCACGCACAATGGCAAAAGGTACACTACCGCATTAAGCCTTGATGAGCTGATGAAACAGCTTGATGGAGATACCTTTTACCGTGCAAACAGGCAGTTTATCATCAGCCTTAACGCGATCCAAACCATTTATATCTATGGCAAAAACCAACTGAAAATTGTGGTCTCGCCAGCGCCTGAAGAGGTTATATTGATCAGCAAAAACAAGGTATCGGAATTTAAAAAATGGCTTGACAGGTGATTTTTTTCAAACAAATCAACACATTTAGCTACTTATAGTGATTAGGTTACAAGATTAATTACCCTTAAACTTTTGTATGGCTTCAGGCGTTACCGGAGTAAAAAGATTCACGAGGTTTCCATCAGGGTCTCTTAATAATAAAGATTGATTGCCCCAGGGCATGAAAGTAGGTTCTTGTACGATCGCGCTTTTTAAGGAATCCGCTAATTGTTCGAAACGCTGCTGCACATCATCAACCCTGAATTCGATAATCATGCTACGGTTCTGTGCAGGTTGGGCAACACTGTCGCCACCAAAAAATTGTAAAGTTCGTATGCTCCCAATGGCAAGGGTTGCGCTTGGGGTTTTTAACTCGGCAAAATCAGGCGTGTAACTGATGGCTTTTAAACCTGTTAACTGTTCGTAAAAATTGATGAGTGTTTCTACCTGGGCCGTAATAATGCGGGTGGATATTAAATTCATTGCTAGTTATTTTAATTGTGCAACGAAGGTATCAGGTGCTCATGACAGCCGTTTGTCACGGCTGGTAATTTTTTTTTATTTTTCCTGTACCTTAATGCATTTAACTTAATTAGGAATGCGTTAGGTTATTGATCACACATTCATATATCATACTTTCTGTTCCGATTTATACAATTTATTCCATAAAGTATCGGTTAACTTTGTGAAATTCTTTAATTTTAAATTATAACCAAATCGCTATGAAACAGAACCACTTGATCAGAATGGATAATATGGGCATTGTTGTGGCATCGCTTGACAATGCAATCTCTTTTTTCAGCGAAATCGGACTGAAACTTGAAGGCCGGGCAACAATCGAGGGAGAATGGGCAGGTAAGGTTACCGGGCTGGGTAACCAGCACGTGGAAGTGGCCATGATGGTTACCCCCGATGGCCATAGCCGCCTTGAAATTTCACAGTTTCTCACTCCTGTTACCATTTCAGACCACCGCGAAGCACCGGTTAATTCTCTTGGCTACCTGCGTGTAATGTTTACGGTTTCAGATATCGGCGAATTATTGCCAAGACTGCAAAAACACGGCGCCACACTTGTTGGTGAAGTTGTTGAATATGAAAACGTTTATAAACTTTGTTACATCAGGGGATCAGAAGGTCTTCTAATCGGGCTTGCGCAGGAGCTTCACAAAAAATGACGAAATTGATAATCCATGGCCTCTTTAAAAGGAAAGCGCATCGGGTAGATCCTTACAGGGACCATACGGCAAGCTCATATCCATCCGGATCAAGGAACTGGAACCTACTCCCGCCGGGGAAAGCGAAGATTTCTTTTGAAATTATGCCGCCTGCATTAATTACGTTAATTTTCGTCCCTTCTAAATCCTGTGAATAAAGTACAACCAGAATGCTCCCTTTCAATGGTGCTCCGATGGTAAAACCTCCATCTACAAAATCCCCTTCAAAAGCGGTATAGTCAGGCCCGTAATCGGTAAAAACCCATCCAAAGGCGGCTGTATAAAATGCTTTGACCTTTTCAAGGTCCCGGGAAAGAAATTCAAGGTACTGTACCTGCTGGTGCTTTAACTTCTGCGGAGTATTGCTCATAAATATGTTTGCTTGATAAGCAAAAATACCTATAAATGGGCTTGCCTCCCAAAAAATATTGTTTTGGTTTCAAGATGCTTTCCTAGTCAATGGTACAGACAGTCTTTGCCTGTACCTTTAACCATCTCGTCCTAGGTTTTCAGGCTCATGCCTCCATCCATTACGATTTCTGCCCCCGTAATATAAGTGGCAGCATCACCACAAAAGAAGGTAACCATTTTGGCCACATCCTCAGATTTTCCGATTTTACCGAGCGGAATACGGCTGATCAGCCACTGGTTAATGCCTGCTAACTGTTCTTCGCTCAGTCCTATTTTGTTCATGATTTCTGTAGCGATAGGGCCCGGACTCACGCTGTTCACCCGGATCTGACGCGGTGCAAGCTCTACCGCTGCAGTACGCATCACCGAGTTCAGTGCTGCTTTGCTTGAAGCGTAAATTGAGCTGTTTGCCCCGTCCATATGTGCGGTATTCGAAGAAAGGAATACCACAGAACCACCATCATTCAGCAACGGGATAAATTTGCTCAAAGTAAAGTAGGCACCTTTAAAATTAATACCAAAAATGTTATCAAAACTTTTTTCAGTGGCATCCGCAATGCTGCTCTGCTCCACTACACCCGCATTGATAAACAGGATGTCAATTTTACCAAAGATTGTTCCTACCTCACTCGCCAACCCTTCAATTGCGGTGATCTGGCTCTGATCTGCCACCAATCCTATCAGACCAAGGTCTGAAGCAGCCTTTTCAACGGCATCTTTTCTCCTTCCGGTAATAATCACCTCTGCACCCAGTGTTTTTAATTCTTTTGCGGTGGCATAACCAATGCCGCTATTTCCGCCGGTTATCAGCGCTTTTTTTCCTGTTAAATTGTTCATGATAAAAAAATAAATTTTATACCTCCAAAAATACGGTTGAATTGGTATACTTTTGTAGTCAGTATAACAGAGTATACCAGTTATGGAAACAGAAAAAACAATCCAGATTGCGACAGAGGTGCTGTCCAATCCACGCAACCAAAAAGAAGAGGTACAGGCTTTACAGGATACGCTTTATGTGCTCGGGGGCAAATGGAAACTGCCGATCATCAATTCCATCTGTAACGGCAATAAAAGATTCCGGGATATTGAAAGAAGCATTCCGGGAATTACCACGCGGATGCTGAGTAAGGAATTAAAGGAAATGACGGCAAACCAGCTGATCAAAAGAACAGTGATAGACGATACTCCTGTAAGTATTGAATATACTTCCACTGAATACTGCCAGTCTTTTGGTGGTATCATCCTGGAAATGATCAGGTGGGGCAAAAGCCACAGGCAACGCTTGAAGGGAGTTGCTGATTAGGTAAATGGCTAACAATTTTTATTGATGTAAAGTTCCGTGATCTTAAAAGAACGGGACTAAGCAAATCTATCTTTGTTTTAGCCAAATTGACTAAGAGAAAATTATCTTATTGGTATCAATTTTATCGGGCCGAATGAAAATTGTATTTTTCCAAAAAAACGGCAGATAAATTAAGCACCAGCTTAATGTACCAAACACGCTATAAATAACATATGAATAAAGCATTTCTAATTCTTCTCTTAACTTTTTTTACGGCAGTAGTTTTTGGACAGAAAAACAGGCCAAATGAAAGCGATAAAAGTAAACCCTTTGTTTTAGGGCGAATAGACGAAATCCAATCAAAAGAACTGGCTGAGAAAAGAATCCTGAACATTTACCTTCCTGACGGCTATAACCAAAATGATACTACAAAATATCCGGTAATTTATTTGCTTGATGGTTCTGCCGATGAAGATTTCATCCATATTGTAGGGCTCGTACAGTTTAACAGTTTCGAATGGGTAAATCAGGTGCCTAAATCAATTGTGGTGGGCATTGCTACTGTAGATCGGAAACGGGATTTTACTTTCCCAACCGCTATCGAGGGCGACAAGAAAAAATATCCTACAACAGGCCATTCAGATAAATTTATTTCGTTCATTGAAAAAGAGCTTCAACCCTATATTCAGGCAAAATATAAAACGGATGCGAACAAAACCCTTATTGGTCAATCTTTAGGCGGTTTGCTGGCTACTGAAATCCTGATTAAAAAACCTACGCTTTTTAATAAATACATTATTATCAGTCCCAGTTTATGGTGGGATAATGCTTCGTTGTTAAATCAGGATTCCGAAATAAAGGGAAATACTTTTAAACAACAAACAGATGTTTACATTGCTGTAGGTAAAGAAGGTCTTACGCCAACTGAAATACCCAGGGTTATGGAGGTGGATGCAAATTTATTGACCGAAAAAATAAAAGGTTTCAAAAACAAAAATGTAAAAGTATATTTTGATTTTTTGCCACAGGAGAACCATGCAACGATTATGCATCAGGCAGTGTCCAATTCTTTTAAATTCCTATACCCCGTAGTGAAAAAAGAATAGGTTTAAAAAAATATCCAACACTGGTGGATACAAAAACCGATATACAAATTTATGCTACTAAAACGTTAAAATGAAGGTTTTTGATTAAAAAAGCAATAAAATTTTTTAATTCAAAAAAATAAACGTTAATTAGACATTTATTTATTGTTATGAGCACAGCAAACTATGTAATTGGAGTGGATTACGGGACAGATTCTGTCCGGTCAGTTCTAGTCGATACCGCAAACGGAAAGGAAATAGCATCGTCTGTTTTTCTTTATCCAAGATGGCAGAAAGGTTTATATTGTAAACCGTCTGTTAATCAGTTCCGCCAGCATCCGTTAGATTATATTGAAGGTTTAACACACACTATAAAAGATTGTTTAACAAAAGCAGGTGGTGCCGATATTGCACATCTTGTAAAAGGAATTTCGGTTGATACAACCGGATCAAGTCCGGTGGCTGTTGATGCAACGGGTACGCCCCTTGCCCTGACCAAAGGTTTTGAAGAAAATCCAAATGCCATGTTTGTGCTTTGGAAAGACCATACCTCAGTTAAAGAAGCTGCAGAAATTAATGAACACGCTACTAAATTTAGTACCAATTACCTTAAATATGTTGGTGGCATTTATTCA
>CAMLDJ010000016.1 GCA_946478755.1 uncultured Pedobacter sp.
AGCGAAAACCAAAACGGCTTATATTCTCGTTGATGCTTTAAGGTTTGAACTGGCCAAGGAGTTAGAAGAACACCTAGAAAAATATTTTTTAATACAAATCATACCTTCTTGCGCTGTGTTGCCTACGGTAACAAAATTCGGCATGGCCGCATTACTACCTGAGGCAGACAAACTTTTTTGCATCAAAAAGTACAAGGAGGGGCTCGAAGCATTTATGGGTGAGCAGCCGTTGTTGTCCTTGGCACACAGACGGGAATTTCTTAAAGATAAACTGGGCGACCGTTGCAGCATCACGACTCTTGATCAGCTTGTATCAGCGGAAGTACCGGACGTAGATCTATTGGTGGTCACGACAAATGAGATTGACAATGCTGGTGAAAACCTAGCGAATAACGCCCTCGTTACGATACAGCATGCTGTCCAGAATCTTATTAAGGTACTAAACAAGTTGAAATTAAAATCGTATGAGAAAATAGTACTGGCTACAGATCACGGTTTCGTGCTACATCCGGAATTTCTGGCCGGTGATAGCGTATCAAAACCAGCAGGAGAATGGCTAATGATCAAACCGAGATCGCTAGCGGGAGCTGGCACGACACCTGAATACGCGTTCGGGTTCACACCCTCTCAAATCGGACTGAAGTCCGAAATCAAGAATTTTATTTTTCTCAAAAATTACGCGGTATTTGAAAAAAACACTACTTATTTTCATGAAGGGCTTTCACTACAGGAAAATATCGTACCAGTCATGGTACTCACAGCTCATAAAGCAAAGAAAGAGGAAAAACTGGAGGTGACAATTACCTATAAAGGGAAATCTGCTGGCTTTATTACTACCAGACGGCCGCTGATGGAGATTTCGTGTTTTATAGAAGGAGAACTGGGGTTTGATACAATTGCTATTCGAATGGAGGCCATTGCTAAAGGAGAGCTCATCGGTAAACTGGGATCAGATGAACGGGTGAATGAAGTAACAAATGAGCTGGAACTTATTCCCAACCATGCTTACAAAATACCCCTGGAAATGGATGCGGATTACGAAGGTAGCTTTGAAGTGAGGCTGTCAGACCCAATTACCAATAAGACGTTGGCCGCAATTATCTTAGAAACTGATTATATTTCCTAATGGATAATCTAGATATTAAACTTAATAATGTCTTTGCTGGAAAGGTTGTCCGTAAAGACTTGGTACATCAAATCAAAAAGGCGGCGAATGTCCCTTCATTTGTATTGGAATTTTTGTTGTCGAAGTATTGTGCGACCGATGACCCGGCAGAGATTGAAGCCGGTAAACGCGCCGTACTTGAAGTGATTGAATCGAATTACGTTCGACCGGATGAAAGCAACCGCGCACAATCCAAAGTTCAGCAAGAAGGACGTCATAAATTTATCGACAAAATTCACGTGAAGTACAACGAGCGGGAAAGAAGACATTGGGCAGAAATGGAGAATTTTGGATCTAAACGTATTGCGATAAACGAGAAATTTTATAAGGAGAATGAAAAACTACTAGAAGGCGGCATGTGGGCAGAAGTAACGATCGCTCATAATGATGTAGAGGAAGATAAATACGCTTTTTACATAGAAGATCTACGGCCCATTCAACTATCACGCTTTAATCCAGCTATCTATTTAGAAGCCAGAAATCAATTTACCAGAGATGAATGGCTAGATGTTATTCTGCGAAGTGTGGGTTTAAATCCGGATATCATGGAGAATCCTCCCCCCGAAATCAAAAGTAAATTTCCTTGCGGATTACGTTTAAAGCTCCATTTTATCTCGAGGCTGATTCCCCTGGTTCAAAATAATTATAACTTCATTGAATTAGGGCCTAGAGGTACTGGCAAGTCCTATTTTTATTCAGAATTTTCTCCTTACTCCACCCTTTTAAGTGGTGGTCAGGCAAGTACAGCCACCTTACTTTACAACAATGCTCGGAAAAAAGTTGGCGCGGTAGGTTTTTGGGACAATATTGCCTTTGATGAAGTGGGGAATATGAAGATCAAGGATTCCGACACGATCCAGATCATGAAAGATTACATGGCTAATGGTCGCTTTTCAAGGGGGCAGGAAGTAATCGCCAATTCCAGCTTTTCGTTCGTCGGCAATATCGACCAATCCATTGATCAGTTGGTTAATTCCTATGAGCATGATCTTTTTACCACGCTCCCCAAAGCATTTGATTTAGCTATCCAGGACCGGTTTTTCTTTTTTATGCCAGGTTGGGAAATTCCAAAAATGGATAATAAATTCTTCACGCAAAGCTTCGGGTTGATCACGGACTACATGGCAGAAGCGTTTCATTATTTGTTCAAGCACAATAAAGATTATATAGATATTGTGAATACCCGCTTAAAACTGGGCTCTAGCGTCCAGGGCCGGGATGAGCTGGCCATAAAAAAGACGGTTACAGCATTATTAAAGATCATTCATCCATCGGGTAAACCATCAGAAAAAGAGTTTGCAGAATTGACCGAATATGCAATTGAAGGCAGACGACGGGTGAAGGAGCAAATGAATAAACGGAAACCAGACGATGAATTTGCGTTGATCGATTTGTCTTACTTTACCGACTCTGGTAAGGAGGTTGAGGTTTTTTGTCCTGAAAGTAAACTTGCCAAGGCCACGCAAAATCCTCGACAAGTGTTGAAAATGCCAGCTGAACCGGAAATCACAATACCTTTTGTTGCGCAGGCCACAACCATTAAGGGGCCAGAAATAGAGCCCCTGGGGGAAAAACGCCTTAAAATTTATTATGGAGATATCGGCTACGGCTTTGACGTGGTTTTTAAAGACTATATTATTGGCGCTACCGAGATCACGATAGAAGATCCTTATATCCGGCAAAAACATCAGGTTCAGAACTTTATTCGCTTTTGTGAGATGGCCGTCAAAGTAGGTGATTGTAAAAAAATCCTATTGGTAACCGGTTCTGAGGACGAGGGCCAACTAAAAGATAACACCTTAATATTCGATCAGCTCGCCGATAACCTTTTTGAACATGATATCGAATTTCGTTTTAAGTTTAATCCGGTCTTACACGACCGGGAGATAAAGCTAAATAATGGCTGGAATATAAAAATGGGTCGCGGCTTGGATTATTTTCAATCATTAGCTGGTAACTATCTGCAGGTCGGCGTCAACGATTTGGATCTTAGACCTTGCTTGGAAACCAGTTTCGATTTCTATAAAGAGAATTTCCCGTCCTGACATAGCTTGTTCTTATCGCAGGCCAATCATGAAAGCAAAAACCGAAAAGAAAGAACACTTTTTTTGCGAGCTGGAAGGTATAATGTTCTCATAACCAAAATACTTAGTTTATACAATAAATTAGCCCTGCCTAAAAAAGATAGGGCTAATTTCCCAAAACACCAATTATTTATTTGCTGTTCTTTTTCTCTGTAACCTCTTTACGGATATCTCCGGCTATCACTTTTAAATCCTGCATTGCTTTACGTACTCTTGTTCCAGCCGCACTGTTACCAAAATTGTAAAACTTATCCGCATCGGCTTCAACCGTAGCTACCAGTTCCTTAACTTTTGAAAATAATTCCATACTTCTTTTTTAAATAATGTTAGTCAATATTGATGTTTAAATATATGTAATCACCGCTACACCGACAAACCCTGTTTTTTACCGGCTTTATGGCTTTGATCTTTATTTTCCGAAATCTGAGCAGACCTACTTTGATCTTTCAGCTCCAGCTGATCGCGGCGAACGGAAACACCCTTCTCATCCTTAATGTTGATGGTGCGCAGGCGAGGATTGGCCTCTACAAACAGTAAAGCTTCTTTCCCGTCATTAACGAAACTTACCGCAGTAGAATTCCCAGCTTTAAGCGATTCCAAAAGATCCTTTCTTTCTTCAGGACGACCCAGCTCCGCAATAGGAAACTTATCTAAAGCCTTCTCCAGGTTATAGCCATAGCGATCAGAAAATTGTTCCATTTTATGATTTCCGTAGGTATCTTTTTGTGAAAAGTCCACCTTCAGCCAGGCCTGGTATGCATCGCCGTCACCATTGACCATAGACTTTTGCACCGCCCTGCCAGCGACCAAATTGAAAGCCTCATCGGCTCCCACATTGTTGCCGTTACGAATCCTGAACTCCTGCGTTTTATCATGCGCCTCATTCCGGGTTTTTAAGCTCGCCTGGTAATTGTTAAAGAAATACATATCCGAAGTATCCGACTTGCGGAAGTTCAAATCAAAGTGCACAGTCTCGTTCCCACGGTTCATTTCATGAGAAAGCTTAATATCCGGCTTCTGCGTTTCCACTTCTTTAGCCAGCTTATTACCAACCTCCGCTGGAAAGTCCAGACGTTCAAGCGTATTTTTTAAAAACTCTAAATTTTTCTCGTTCATAATCCTAAAATTTAAATGAATAATTAAACTACTTTTTCACCTTACGGGTATTATCCCGAAGCAATACCTGGTAACCTGAAGCAAGCTTCTGCTTTACCCGTTTGATCTTTTTAGACAGCAAACCCTTAGCCGCTCCAAGACCTGCACCTGCAATCTGTGTCCCCAGGTTCTGATCAAAGCCCATCAGCCCAATACTGCTCATTGCATCCACGCTCCCATTCCCCACCGCTTCAGAAAGTAAAGCCTCAGGCGCATTTATTCCCCGCATCCCATCACGCTTATCATAAGTACTCAGGGAAACCGGAACAATTGAAGTTCCTAAACGAATATTTCTGATTTCCAAAGTGATCCGCTGGTTACTGAATTCGGCAACGCCAAATATGGAATGTCCCTTAACTAGCAGCTGCCCATTGATGATCACTGGATCCAGTAATCGCAGCTCAATCACCGAACCTTGCGTTACTTTAACCGGGCCAACCACCATGGCAGGAATTGCACGGAAAACACTGTCCGCCACTACCCCAGCAGGCGCTGCAGGCTTAACCAAATTCGGATTCTGTATCGCCAGAATCTTATCCATCATCGAGTTGAGTTGCTGCATTTCCGGGTCTTCCCCTACAGGTTCTTTCATATTCTGCATCAGCTTCTCTAACCGAATCACATCGGCACTTAAAGATGGATCGTTACCGGAAGCAAGCCTTGATCCGTTCCCCGCACGAGAAGGAACAGGAGTAGCAGCAGGTGCATTCACCTGAGCATTAATTTGGGCCAAACGGTCATTGATCGCCAATTCAGCCGCATCTGCCTTGCCATTCCGAACCTCTCCTGGCATATTAATCGCCGCATGGGATGCCAATAACTCAGCACCTGACTGATTAACAGAGTCTTTCAACGTTCTCTGCGCCTGATCATACAAGCTCATTTTATCCTGATCATTATTAGCCTTCAACTGCGCATCAGGCAACACCGTATTTAGACCTTCACTCAACTGAATTTCTGCAACCTGAGCTTTCGAGCCCCCACCTAAAGCAGCAAAAGCCATCGTCACAAACGGAAGTACCAACAGCGGCATCACCATTAAAAATTTACGTCGCTTAAAAAAAGCGGAATCACGTGTTGTATTCATAAGCTTAAAATTTGTTTAATAAATGGATGAAATAATTAAATAAAGGCAGGAGACACCAACCACAAGACAGAATAAGACCAGCAGTAAAAGCCACCTGTGCGAAGTATAGCTCCGGGTTTCAGCATTCAGCCAGCCAGCTAACCTTAGCTGTAAAGTCCCCAAAGCCGTACTAACTTTCCCAGCTAATCCACGGGAAAAAGTCTGCCCAACACGTCTACCGAACAGCCGCATCACCATAAGTATTAGGTACGTCCCTGTTTTCCAGAATTTCCCAGCGCTGGATCAGAAAGCCATGGGGGTTGTCATCCGTCTGGGTCTTCAAGTCCCGGATCTGTCCCCTGGTCACCAGTTTACGTACAGCAGTACTACTAGAGCGAATCAGCCTCTGGGTGGCATAAGTAGTGAAGGCATAAGGATAAACATCAATATTCAGTACTGTACTGTCTACCTCTATTTCCTGGGAAATGCTGGCAGAAATCAGGTTGTTGTAATAACCGCTTTCCATCAGGTTATCATATTGTTTTTTCGCAGAAAGATCAGCTAAAAACAACGACTTACCCACCGAAGCTTTGATTGCCTTATCCTCTGGACTCAGGTTAAAAAAGTACTGGTGAAAGGTTTTGATGTGATCCCGGAGCTGTACCGGCAGGTTGCTTTTTCGATCTGAAGAGATGGCCTGCAAGACTTTCCCGTTGTACAGGATATAAATCTTACTGTCTTTCTCAGCGGACAACTGGCACCACTTGTAGATACCGAAGCAAATCGTAAAGGCATTTGCTAAAATCAGCAAATAGCTGAACAGCTTGATGTGCCGAAATGCAGTATCTATATTTTTAAGTTGTGTAAACATAGGCTCTGGTATTAATCGTTACTTTTTAATTTGTTTTTGAAATAGTCGTTGCCCTCAGATGCGCTGCCACCTTTTGAATTACGCACAGCATCGCCTAAGGCATCTACAGCCATACCCGCACCACCTGAAACCACTTTAGCTGAGTTGCTGACCCCGCCGACGACGAGCGAATTGACTTTAGATAAAATCGAGTTGCCACCACCTGCATGTACAATGTAATTGGCGACAGTCGGCACCGAAAAATAACCGACGATGCCAATGATTAAAAAGCACAAATACGCCATATCGGTACTGGAAAAGAAGGTATCCCCCTGCTGACTGATCTGGGAAAGATCATAGCGAAGCATGTTTTCCTGCACCTTACCGATGATACTGCCAAAGATGTTGGCAATTGGTAGCCAAAGAAAGATGTTCACATATCTGGCTATCCAAACAGTCAACGTATGCTCAAACCCATCGAATACCGCAAAGGCAAATACCAAGGGGCCTAGTATGGCCAAAATGATCAGGTAAAAGGTTCGGATCGTATTGATGCACAGCGAAGCTGCTGCATAAACCACCTGTAGAACCTCACTCATCCATTGCTTAATGGAATTACGGAAATTGTAACTGGCCTTTGCGATAGCAAAATCAATACCATGCGCCAGCCTGTCCAACATCCCCTCATCCTGCCTATTCGGATCTTCAGGATGTGCATACTTATACCAGCGCTCAGAATTACCTTCTCCATCGGCACCAACATACATCTGATACTGGTCGGTCTTTTTAATCGCGTTCTCCTTTTGTTTGAGCAATACAGCAATCGCACGATCTGAGTTTTGTACCATGGCCGAGGTCGCTGAAACAGTCGGCTGTAAAACCCCATTCATCAGCGCAATCACTGTAGGGAATAACAAAATGGCAAGACCAAGCGCAAAAGGACGTAACAAGGGATAAAAATCCACTGCCTCCGCATTGGCTATGTGCTTCCATACCCTTGAAGCGATATACACCAGTGCGGCAAAACCAGCGAGGCCACGGCCCACACCAATCAGCTTCGAGCAGAGCGGTATCATTTCGGCATATACCTGGTCCAATACCGAATGCATACTTTTCATCTCCCCTGCCAACCCTTGCGCAAACAAGCTTACCGGAGAAAAGACCAAAAGCATAGCCACAACTGCAAAAAATGCAGCTTTAAAAAATCTGTTCATAATATCTAATTAAGGGTTTGAATTAAACAATTCCTGCATGGATGAAACCTCTTTTTGTTCCAGCTTCCGCTGCCTTGAAATACCTATGCCCTGGGTATTGAAATGCCGCAAAAAAGAAAGCTTCTCCTGCATATCCTCAAAAATCCGATCAATAGCTTCCAGTCTTTCATCATCTGACATGCGGAGTTCTCCGGCGGTAATCACCATCAGTAGGGCATCCAGATTTTGTAAACTTTGCTTATTCAGCTGTCCATATACCGAGGCCATGTAATTTACTTCCTGCACGTTAAAGCTTTTACCAGACTTGAATGCCGAGTATGCCGCTTTGTACTCGGACAGAATAGTGCCCTGCATCTTCACAATGCCCACAACCTTATGGTACTTCCTTACCTCCGGACTCACTGCCATCAAGCCATCCAAAAAAGTCTCATGCAAGGAGAAGTTACCTTTTGATATATCCCGTACAGCATTATACCCTGTACTGATGATCTGATAGCCAGCTTTCATATCTTTCAGGATATTTTTAAACTGTGACAGTTTTTCCACATTTAAAATCAGTTGCTGCACTTCGGTAGATTGAGCCTTAACCTGATAGGCAAACGTAAAACTACCCAACAGAAAGAAAACCAAAATGCTCAGTTTATTCCAACTCATACCACCTCCTTATCTGACCAATAGATTCCAGTTCCCTGTTGCGCTGCCGCATCAGCATCCCAAGCTCAGCCGTAAAAGCACACGCAAAATTGTACTTATCCTGAATGGACAAGCGCAGCTTTTCCAGCCGTCCCAAACGTTCATCATCCTTCATTTCCAGCTTACCTGAAGTGATCACCATAAACAATTCTTCCAGATCACTAGTGCATTCTGAAAACAGCTTCGCTTTGACTAAGGACACATAAGCCCAATCCTCCGCATTCAACTCCGATACCTTCCAGCTTTTCAGCACCGAAATGACATCTAAGCCTCCGCTAATGATGTCCCCTACCGCGGCACTGTTTTTTATAGCAGGATTCACCAAGGAAAGCGAAGCAAAGAAGTTCCGGTGCAGGCTAAACTCGCCGTTAGTTACATCCTTAACCGCATGAATGCCACTCCCAACAATATCATACCCTTTTTTAGCATAACCTATGTAAATCTGCAATGCCGCAATTTGCTCTAGCAGGTATTTTTTCTGCGTTTTCTTTTGATTGAAAATCTCCCCCCATGTTTGTGCAGAACCGGAAAAAGCCCATAGGGATAATGCAACCAGCATCACCAGTCCACATATTTTCCTACTCAATCCCATACAGCTTTTTAATCAAATTCAACTCACCCGCCTCTTTTGCCCTAGACAGGCTCAGCTTGATCTGGCGGGTATTGAACTGTTTCAAATCCTGATAATTCTGGTCGATCTTTACCGCTACCTGCTCAATGATCTCCAACCTTTTAGCATCATCCATTTGCACCTTAAAGGAGTTAACCACTAGCAGCAATTGATCGATATTTTTCAAACTGGCATCCAAAATACCTCTAAAAACATCTTCCATAAACCCAAGTTCATCCACGCTAAAATTCTTGTCCTTAGCAAACAAGCTTTTGGCTTGCCTATACTCTTCCACAATATCGGCCTGCCGCTGGGTGATATCTTTGATCCGCTGGTAATAAGCAATGGCGGATTTGATCCTTGCCAGCTCGTCAAAGTATTTACCGTATAACTCTTTCTGCCGGGTTGTCCAGTCGGCGATCTCTGATAGCTTCAGTTTAGACAAGGTATTTTCCAAAACCTTTTGCGCATTTTGCAGCCAGATGGTCTTGTTCTGCAAACGTTGCACCTTCAAATCAATCGCTTTGATCACCTTTTTTACCCCCGCTTTGATCACTTCAGCAATGGCGATCTGGGCTGTTACCTGTTTGGTTGGTAATGCGACCAGTAACACCACAAAGCTCAATGGCATCACCACCATATAAACCTTAGTTTTATTTAATAGTTGTCTCGAACGTTCTCTCATACGCGCTCTCATTGTTTAAGCAGCTTATGATACTCCCGCTGCATCAACAGCAGGCTATTCTGATCAGGAAAGAAACTGATCTTCTTACCCTGAGCATCAATAATGAGCATTCCCGACTTCGGATCAAAGCTCCCCATGTACTCGTGGATCTTCTGCGCTGTAGGTTGTAACTTCCCATTTCTTACCGTTTGAAAACTTGACTTACGAATCACCTGATAGTCCCCTTGGTCGCCATAAGGAATAATCACCAGCGTATCTTTAGAAATGCTGTAATCACCGCATTCATAGCTGGCATAAGTGCCATCGATAGTAGTTGTTTGGGGAATGATCTTATCTGAGAACAGGTAAAGACAGGCTAACACCAGTAGTAAGGCAAGCGCAGGTAGCCCAAACTTTTTAATTGTCGCCAGTTGCCCTGGCTGCATTGTTGTATTCATACAATATAAGGTTAAGTGATTTATTGAGCCTTCTTCTGGCGAAGCTCATTGGCCAGTACAGAAATGCCTTCTTCCATGCTGCCGTACTTTTCAGCATATTCCATAACACGAAGCTTTTCGCTTTCCTCGGTCGTGTAGGCAAGATATTCGGCAATGGACAGTTCGTTGCGGTAAACACTGAGCTTCTGCCCACCCTGATCGATAAAGACCTCACGGTAATTGCTGCCTTTTTCATTTGCCTTGTTCACCGATAGCAACAAAGTTTTGGCTTTATCTGATAAGCCCAAAGTCACCTGCAGCTGATCAAACTTGTTCATGAACTTGCGCATATCCAGTAGGATTTTAGTATCAGACAGATTGATCACTGTCTCCTTGATAATGGGTGAGGAAATCAAATCATCTACCTCCTGTGTAATCAGTGCAGCGATACCGTTAAACTTCCTAACGGTCTTAAATAAATACTTGATAAAATGGCTCATACCGGTCTTAGCAATGGCAACCCAGGCCTCATCGATGGCCAAAATCTTACGCTGTCCTTTAAGCTTACGCATCTTGGAAATGAACATTTCCATAATGATGATGGTCACTACAGGAAACAAAACCTCATGCGAACGAATATTGTCCAATTCAAAGACAATAAACCGCTCATTCAGCAGATCCAAATTCTCTGTAGCATTCAGCAGATAGTCAAATTCACCGCCCTTATAATAGGGATTCAGGACATAGAGCAGGTTGCCCAAGTCAAAATCCTTTTCTTTTACCTTACCGTTTTCCATCACCTGCATATATTCGAGCATCAGGAAATCATAAAAGGAATTGAAGCCAGGGAATACATTTGGACAAACAGCTAAGTGTTCATAGTATAAAGTAATTGCGCCGGAAATTGCTACATACTCCGAACGGCTAAAGGTATCCCCTTCCCGTTTCCACAGTGCCAACAGCAACGTTTTCAGGCTTTCCTTTTTCTCTATATCCAGTACATCACCAGCGCCAATATAAAAAGGATTGAATTTGATCGGATGCTCTTCCGTATAACTAAAATAGTAACCGCCGACCAGTTCACATAAGCCTTTGTAACTACCACCAATATCAATGGTCACGCAATGCGTACCCTGGTCATAAAGCGTTCGGAGCATATGGTTACAAGCCATCGATTTACCTGCACCACTACCCCCGCAGATAAACAGGTTCCGGTTGGTGATCAATCCCGATTTCATCGGTGAATCAAACAAATCTATATACACCGGCCTGCCGAAATTCCGGTCACCGAAACGGATACCAGAACCATCAGATTTGGCATTGCTCTCCATATTCAGAAAGCAGCTCGCCTGTTCCACGAAAGTATCAAAGGAGTCAATTACGGGAAAGTCAGCAGCATTTCCCGGGATACCCGCCCACCATATATGTGCAGCGCCATCCGTTTCCTGCTTCGCCACCGCATCCATACTGGCCATAGCCGACCCGACCTTATTGCGGATTTCCTGCAACTCCCCCCTATCACTTGTCCAGGTCATGACATTGAAATGCGCCTTTATGGGCAACCTTCCCGAGGCAACGGCTTCATTTAAAAAGTCATTCACCGCATCCCGGCTTACCGCATTCTCACGGGAATAAGCCGAAAGCGAATGTAGCCGCAGCTTTTTAGCTTCCAGTTCCTTGATCGTTTTCTGCGGATCACCAATAAACAGAAACTGGTTATACTGGTGGTTACAGTCCAGCAGCAAACCCAAACTTGCCGCAAATCCCAGGCTGAATTTACTTTTGTCGGTACTATACCTGTCATAATTGACCCTGCTACCACAAAGTGAAGGCAGATCTTCCACATCAGCCAAAGAAAAAAGCTGGCAATGGTTTTCGCCGATCCTGATCTCCTCTTTTAAATGCACATCCCGCAAAAGCGGTCTTTCGCCCATACCAATGAGCGAACAGTAAGATTCAATGATCCCAATCTTTCCCGGTTTTCCCGCCAGCTCATCATCAGTCAAAGTGCGCAAGCTTACCAAACCACTATCTGATAAGATCCGCTCAAAGGCACCGACCTTTTCCATGAAATCAGCAAGCAGGCCGGTATCCAAAGTTTGCTTTGGCGCAATACTTTTGCGCAACAGCCCCGAATAACCGCTAGTCGCCGTTCTTCTATCCTCCGGCTTTTTGGTGATCATCAGGTAACAGCTATGATCCAGGTACGCCCTACCTTCAAAAGCCTTTTCACCCGAAAGCGTCAAAAATGTAAAATCGGGGTTGAGGTCTGCCTTGTGCTTGGTCCTGATAAAAGTATCCTGCTTGTGGACAACCGTACCAAAAGGCAAGGTCTTAAGCGCCTTTACCCAGGTATGGTGTGCAGATTCATACTCGGCTGATCCAAGCGTAAAAATATCCCCATGGTCTACCTTAAATACCACCGTCAAATCTCCCTGCATGGACACAATGCAACCATGCTCCACCTTGTAGATCGGAAAGATCCTTGAAAAATCTATAGCCTTACTTGCTGACATACAGAAGAATTTAAATGGGTGAATAATTTGCGGCTGCGCGAAACCAGCGTAGCGGGAATACTGCGCTTCGCGTTCTTTTTCAGCAGACCATAAGCTCCATACTTATGGCTCATGCGATTAACCGCCACAAAAAGGGCAGTACCTAAACCACCAATAATGACAATACAGATATACAGATTCAACCCACAGATATACAGCCCAGCAAAGAGTAGCAACAATCCAACCAGCCCACCAGCTAAAAAGCCAATGTACTGCGCCTTTAACCCGCGAAACTCGATCGCACGCCCCACACCTTTATTGATCTGATAGATGCTGCTCATATCCCAAAAAAAGATTTAAGGACAGTAGCCACCACGACCAAAAAAATACAGCTACCAAACCATGCCGTTGCTACTTTAGCCGTGTCTGGTTCCCCTCCATTCCACTTGGAATACACCTTCACCGCTCCAACCAGTCCCATGATCGCACCGATGGCATACATCAGATCAGTTCCCGTATCAAAATAACCAGCCACTTTGTTCGTCGCTTCAGCGATCCCCTGATTCCCGTCCTGCGCCATAACCACCTGAAAACCGAAAGCAAGTACCGCAACCCCGCCCGCCAGAACCTTGCCCCAACCCGGCACCGAACGCCCCAAATGTTCCTCTAGCTCAGCAACCGAAATCGGCCAACCCAGCTTATCCGCACACTCCGCACTAACATGAGCTAGCACCTGGCCTCGCAAAGGAGACTGAAAAACAGCAGCATAGCATTCCGCAATCTCTGACAGCGAACCCAAAAACTTCTTGCGATCCCAGCCTTTTTCCGCCACTAAACAGAACGTCTCACCCAGCTCTTCCATACAGTCTGCCATTTCCCCCTGCAACAACTGGTCATTTCCACCAAAGTCCAGCTCATCCATACTCACACTGCTCATCCCCTCTTCCAGTGCAACCTTTCCAAGCAAGTCCGACTCCACAAAACCTGGATCAACAGCAACTCCAGCATCACTAGCCCTAGAACCCAGAGCAGAAAACATCTTCATCATTTCCTCCCGGTAATACAGCAGCAGGATCAAACCGTAATAAATGAGCAAAGAAATCCCGATGAACATCCCGTACTCCAGCCAACTAAAATTTGATAACATAAGCCTTTGAATTAAACCCGCAGCTCCATTGCTGAAGGCAGACAAAGGTTGGCGGAACACCGATCCTGCTATCCCAAGCTGGGTGCATATGGGGGAAATCAAACAGCCAAAAGCGAAAAGCAATTACCTCGGCTTATACTTCAAGTCTTCATCCACCCTGTCCTTAATTGCAGCAGCCATGGAATCAATAAATTTAGAAGGGCTACTCACCTTGCGCTCCCTGATTTCTCCAAACGTATGGTGCACATCTCTGATCTTCACCATAAACATCCGCTCAAACACCGCCACAATCTCTGACAGCTGCGCGTTCCCATGGTTCAGTTGCCCGGTATAATACAAGCCATAGATCAACTCACCCAAATTCACAATCTTTCCCGTCCATTTAATTCCCGCATCAGGCCGAGCCAAATCAGCAGCAACAACAAGAGAACCATCCAACACTCCAATTTGAGTAAGGATTTCCAACTGCAAAGCCTCATAAGCAATGAACTTCGCAAACAGGTAATCCATCGAAGTGGAATACAGCGGATCGATCTCCGCCATTTCAGGAACCGGGACTACCGCAACTTCCAAACCACGCACAAAGTATACATGATCCAGTTCTGTCCTCCCCGTTCTGAAATAATCATAAACCCCGGAATGAATCGAAAAGAAGCGAGCAATAAACACCAGCTCCTGATTGTAATAAGCCAGGAGCGCATCCTTTGAACCCACAGGCTTATTCATCATCAGCCCATATAGCTCAAAGTGAAAGATCTTCAGCGCATAGAACTTTGGCTTTACCATTTTAAAAAACAGGATTTCAATCTCCATAGAAGGAAAGGGAACAGACAACACCTTCATCCGAAGAAGATCCAAAGCCTTCCTTATTTCCTGCATCGCCGCCGAAAGGATCTTCACCGGATCAGATTCATTAGTCAAAACCAAAACAATCGCATTACTCAGCCCGAGATACAAGGAGTCATAAAATTCACGAAACATAAAAATATAGGTTTAAGTAAACCCGCCTAGCCCGTTAACTGGCGATGACTAGTACTCAGCAGGAAATGTATACCAGACTCGCCATAGGTCAAGTATTGGTATGACATCAAATAACCCGCATTTAGCCACACGAGTCAAGTGTATCCCCCGTGGATACCAAGTGGTGAATTGGGAATAATGTGTAAAAAAAGAGAGAATTAGAGAAGTAACCGGCCAGCATCAACAAAGAGATCCCTGAATATATGTCCATGAATCTTTACATTAGCGCCATGAATTGGATCATCAAAAAGACAGCAAAAATGGACTTTCATACCAACTTGAAAGCGATTTTGAGCCCAATAAAGGAAGAAATTAAACAGCTTGATTGGCTGATCACTGACCTTGAGTATAACAACATGTATCGTGTAGAAAACCTGCCAGTAAACTATGACCATGATTACTTCCTGCTAACAGCAGAACAATTCGATCGGCTGGTAGCGGCGGATATGCAAATCATTTGGGCCGTTATCCTGGGAATGCCTGAGACGCATGCCACAATCGTTGATCACGAAAATTTGCCTTACGCTGAGGGCAATACCGAAGTCTGGAAAAATGGTTACATCCAGCATCCCGATGCGATTATTGAAATCATCTGTTTTGACAGCAGCTATACCATCGTGAAGTTCAAAGATCAATCCCTGTCAGATAAATTTAAGGCGCATTTCGATGAAGCAAAGGAGTTGGAGTCAATTTCAAAACACTGATCCTAGCCCCTACCCGAAAAACCAAAATAGCAGATCTCTATAACTTATGCAATTCTACTGAAAGCGGTAATGCCGAATCCTTAAATTTATAAATGCTCACCGTGTAGGTATCTTTAGCAAACAACCAATATCTGCGGTCCTGATTCCCATGCTGCTCCCTAACAATAAATCCGGACCGTTTCAGTTCTTCAAGCAGCTGATCGCAGGCCGAAACAGGCTTAATGTCAAAATGTACCATCTGGAAAACACTATCATTGTCCTTCCACTGGCCTTTTGTTAATAACACATCAATTAATGAATCCTTAAAACCCATCCGGGTAATTCGCTGTCCATAATAACTTTCAGACGACTGTGATTGAAACCCTTCTCCCTTCATCACCACCAGCGTTCTATCATGGCTCATGTCAGCAATTTTGATCATACCCGAGATGCTTGGTGACCATGTTTTCTTCCCAGCACCGTTACCACAAGCATTAAACAAAATCAGCAAGAAAATAAACCAATACGATCTCAAGTGTTTTATCATAATCATTGTAACTCCAACTAATTTTCAATAAAATGAAAGGTTAAGCCCATTAAAAAAGCTAATCGCTTTGTCCAATTCTTCCCTTCTTATGAATACGGGAACCAAACCAAAAACCAACAATAAGCACCGGTAAAAGGCCAAAAAAAGTCACCCAAAATAATGGCTTATAGATATAATCAAAAAAAGGCGAGCCCTGGAGACCTGAATCATCCAGACCCTCCTGGAAGAAACCCGTCCAGCTGGCTATAAAGGTTGCGGTTACCAGGATCAACATTCCATAAAGAAAACCAGTCCAACGGTAATTCCATCTCTTAATAATGATAGAGATGCCGGCCATACCACCGAAAACATAGGCGCAGAGATAGATTGCGACAATTGCAATCGCCAGGTTGATCTGATAACTAAATTCCATAAACCAAAGGAATGAACGAATAAAACCTTTCCCCGATGAGAACAGCGTCATGATCAGCTGCGCAATCAGCAGTCCAATGGTTACTGATTTAAAAGCCTCAACTCTTCCAATTTTTATGGCCCAATTCCTAATCATCATTTACAAACCATATATGCAAAATAAACAAAGACATCTAAACTTCTGCAGAAATTCTAAGTAATATAGCCGACCGTTCAAGGTATTCCAGCGCCACTACATCACCCTCATGAAAACAATGTGATTCAGCTACCGGATGGATAAACTTTTTCCTGGAAAGCGCTTTTGGCAGCTCTTCAAGATATAGTTCAAATTGTTCATTTCCATTCCAAACCTTCCGCGAAATACTGGTCTTGAACACACACTTGCGCCCCTCCATCAAATCAGTGCGAAGACCACTAACCGATATTTTATAAACATAAAAAACAAAGCAAGCGAAAATCAGAAAGAACACCAGAAATGCCCCAGGATAGTCCATGGTTTCCACAAGTGGTCTGCTGCGCCTACCTGGCACATAAGGCAACACAAAACTTATACCCAGCAAAGCAGCAGACATCCACAACACCGTCCGTTTCGCCTTAGGATATAAATCCGTCTCAATCCGCTCCACATCATTAACCGAAAGCACTACATATTCGGATTCAATCATAAAACGAACTAATCTTCGAACCCTTCGCTGAAGAACTCCTCCAGTGTCATCCCGAAAGCACCGACAACCTTAAGCAGGCTGGTATACCGTAGATCTTGACCATTTTCATATCTGCCCCATTGTGTTCTTGAAATGTTGTGGTCGTAAGCAAAAAAATCATAATTACTATATCCAGCAGCAATACGCAGTGATTTTACACGTTTACCCAGTTTTAGAAGATACTCTTCTTCAGCTAATACTACTGATTTACGACCCTTTTCTTTTTTCTGTGGCATAACGTAAAATAAAAGAATGAACCTTTTATTAGCCACCGCCAATATAAAACATCTTATTAGTGTCTTTTGTAACGATAAAAGATTATATTTGTAGATAATAAAATTCTATCTCATGAAAAACTTTGATCATGAAAATGCCCCATTGAAGGAGATTTATTTCAGTAAAGAATTTATCGTAGCTTTAGACCAAGTCGGGGTCACAGAATTTTCGCAGTTATTGCAAATGTCTCGCCAGCAATTAATGGACATACCTAACTTTACTTTTCACATGCTCTGTGAATACCGAGAATTCCTGGCAACAAATGGTTTTGATACCAAATAAAAAGGCCGGGCTACTTTCGCAGCTCCGGCCAACTAAACCACCAAACTATCTTAAAAAAGGGTCCATTTCAGCAATCATCTTCTCCAGCATGACTAACAGCGATTTTAAAATCCCGATCATGTTCTCCGCTTTCTGATACAACGGAGTAATTATCTTATGGTCTTTAGGATAAAATTTAGACTTGATGCTGCTGGCAGAAATATCCAACTGATTCACGCTCGAAAAATTATAGGCCATCTTCTCCGATAGCACATTTAGATCAGTTTCATCAAATAAACCTCCATCATACTGTAGTTTTTGCCAAAAGGCAAGCTGGTCTACGGTTAGCTTATAACGCAACTTCAGCCGATTTAATCGAACCGGCTTACCATTCTCCTGAAACAAGTTAGCATCAAACTCCGTCTGAAAGCTGATCTCCTCATTTAGCCAAACCTTAAGGCTTTCACGTATGCGCTGGTCCTCCGGGTAAAAAGGTTCTTGCGACAATTCAGGCAACTGGACTAGCGCCTTTAGTTCCAGGTTCAACACATAATCCAGCGCATCCTGGTCATCACAATCACGCACCTTCTGCAGATAGATCTTTTTACAGTAATCACCAAAGCCCTGTCCATTAAAATCCATGGAAATCATCAGGCTGATCACCGCAGCCTCACAATCTTCAGACTTCAACATACTTGAAAGTGGATGCATAAACCTTTTCAACCAAATAAAATGAAACCAACTCAGCTTCCTCGACAAATCGCCTAACGCATCAAGTGGCATATAAATCACTGTTTTCAGGGCTTCAGGAATGACTGAACAATTCTTCGCAATTAATAAATCAAAACCAGCTTTCAACTGGATATACTGCTCAACTCTAAAGGACTTTGGCAAAGCAATATTCCTGTTGATATAAGCCGGCAGTGCTTTCTTTAAACCATAGATCAATGCCAATAACGCTGAACTCACATTCTCCTCCATAAAATCATCTTCATAGACCAAATCCGATAATTCCACCAGCCGTTGCATATGCAGATTATAAAAAGATAACAATGCCACTTCATTATCACTGCTGATGATCTCGTTGTATAAAACAACCTTAATGAGGCCGCATTCCTTTTCTATCGCAGCCGCAAGTAAACCCTTGCTTTCAGCATCTTTCTCCAGCAGGTAAGCTAACATATAATTATCCAACTCTACCAATGTATATTCCATAGCTATAAGCAATTATTTGTTAACCGGTTCATTTCGGTTTCTGGCCGCTGCCTCCCAAGTCCAGTCTATAACCAACCCAATGGTTTCAATCAACTCCTCCCGCTGCTTTTCCTCATTGATATCCAGGCCACAGACCACACTTTTATTTTTATCGGCATGCCAAACTATATAATAGATACCTCCCGGAATCAGTGCCAGAACAGATCGCATACTTATCCCGGTGCCTTGGAAATGAACGGACGTTTGGGCCGCAATCTCAGCACCCTGCTCTTCTCTTTCCTCAGAAATTTGTCTCAACAAACTATTGGGCTCAGAAATCTGCCAGTGGATAAAAGCCTGCATCTCCTTTTCTGAAAAGAAGTATTTAAACTGTTCCTGGAAAATCTCCCTGATATAGTCCTGAACTTCATTGGCTTTCGGGGAATCTGACAAATGAAATTTTTCAAAGACCGGCGCCCAAAAATCCTTACTGCGGATATACGTTTTCAATAGGCTGTTATAACTTCCGAAAATGGTATAGATATTCTTCTTATGTACACCGGCTCTAATGGCCACTTTGTTCACGCCCAATCCTTTATAACCGAATTCCCGGATAATGTCACTCACCGCAGCAATCAGCAGCCGCCGTGTTTCCTCTTTATCTCTTGGCTTGTACCGTCCTTTTGATTTTGTCATTTGTCAAAAAATAATCTTTAAAACTGTCGGACTGCCAGCCCTAGCTTCTTAGAAATGTGATCAAAAGCATTGAGCACGGTATCCAATTGCGCCCTGGTATGTGTCGCCATCAGACTCATCCTGATACGGGAATCCTTCTTAGAAACCGCAGGGTAGATGATCGGGTTCGCATACACACCCGCTTCCAGCAGTAGCTTACTTACTTCACCCGTTTTAGCCGCATCCCTAATCTTCACCGGTACAATTGCCGATTCGGTTGTGCCAATATCAAGCCCCAGGCCTCTAAGTCCATCCGTGAAATAATCAACATTCTCCCAAAGCAGATCCATCCATTCCGGTTCCTCATCTACCAACTGTATCGCCTTCACAATGGACAGTGATGCCGGACTTGCAGTGGCAGAAAACAAATGCTGGCGAGACTGAAACTTTAAAAACCTGATCAGATCCGGATCCGCGATCATATAGCCACCAACGTGCGCGAAGGTCTTACTAAACGTACCCGAGATCACATCTACCTGATCGAACAAATCAAACTTCTCGATCACACCACGACCCGTTTTCCCGATCACCCCAGTACCATGCGCATCATCCAGCATCAGGTAGGCACCATACCGGCGAGCCAGCTCAAGAATCTGATCTAATGGTGCCAAATCTCCATCTTGAGAATATACTCCATCAATCACCACGAACTTTGTCCTGTAATTATGCTGGCTTTGCTTCAGCGCCCTTTCCAAAGCATCCATATTATTATGCAGGAACGTCTTCACATTTGTTCCTTTACATCCTTCACCAACACTCGTATGCACACCCATATCCAAAATCGCCACATCTTCCATTTGCAGCATCGCCAATAGCGACGCACTATTACTCGTGTAGCCAGTGGTGTAAATGATACCTGCCTTTCGCTTAAAGAACCGAACAATCTCATCCTCAATCTCCTGATGGTAACTGAAATGCCCCCCAATTGCAGGAGACGCACCGGCACCAGTACCAAAATTAGTGATTCCATAAATTGCTGCTTTCTTCACTAAAGGATGTTGAGTAAACCCCAGATAGTCATTCGAAACCAGGCTCACATAAGATCGTCTTCCGCCATAGCCTGGAATGTCCAGATCCACAACCGGTCCGCAACCAGTCAGCCCTTCCAACCGATAATTTAAATGCCCTCTTTCTTGAAGAAAATCCAGAAACTCATTAAAATAGGTTGCACGCTTAAAAGCATCCATACCAACAGGATTTTCAAAATCCTTAAAACTTGCTTTTTCGAAGTCAATTTTCATAGCGTTATATTAAGTTAGTAGGGCAAAACTATAGCGTGAATTATGACTTAGTGGTGAGTTCGGCACACTATTTTTAATTTATTTTAAAAAACAAATAATTATCTGATTTTCTAATAATTAACACCAATCACAACCCAAAAAATACAGGCAAAAAATTGCCTATTCGCACAAAACTGCCGAAGAAAAGCAAAGCAAAAAAGATCCTACCAAAACGAGTGCGAAAAGGAATGGCAGAATCATGCGATCCTGCCATTTGCCTCAACTATTATATTAATTAACCTGAATTTATTATCATATCTGAGTCGTCTATTTGTTGTTATATTAATATCCAATGTCTATTTCTTACCTATTTGATAAATAAGTCTCTCCACACTGGGGTGAGATGGTAATAGAACAGAGAGGTGGAACACCTAAATACTTTCAGCTAGGACTATCGTTTTTTTGAAGTTCCTCAATCACTCCTAATGATATCTGCTCGTAGAATCTGATTTTCGCTCCGTTTGGCGCGATTATCTCTACAACGGGTAACCAGTCTTCTTTATAATTCATAGGTGATGTAATTTATTTAAATAGCCAGCCTCCCCGCAAATTCGGTAATGTTTACAATAGAAGACCTGCTTACAATAATGATAGCTTTAGTACTTTTTAATGATCCAAAACAGTCTTTACTTTATAACTTCCCGCAATTTCGCCGCAAGATCATCTCCCCGTAAGTCTATTGCTATAACTACGCCTTGAGGATCTAATAAATAGTTTCTCGGTACACCAACTATGCCCCATGCTTTTTTTACAGCATTTTCTTTTTTTAGATCGCTTACATGCGTCCATGATGTTTTGTCCTCTTTAATTGCTCTTAACCAGTTCGCTTTATGCTCATCTATTGATACGGAAAGGATTTCGAATTTTTTATTTTTAAATTCCTCATAAGCTTTTATCAAATAAGGGCTCTCTGCACGACACGGTTTACACCAGGAAGCCCAAAATTCAACCAGCACATACTTACCGAGGAAGGCATTAAGCATAATTGAATTACCAAGAATATCGGGTTGTGTAAAATTAGGGGCCAATTTACCTACACTAAGTTCTTTTTTCTTTATAAATAGTGCAGCTAATTTCTTACCCTGAATTGAGGTTTTTAAATTTGGATTTAAGCTTTCAAAGAGTGAATCGATCGTAAGTTCAGTAGATATTATAAATAAGTTAACAAATGAATCATTACGACTCTTCATAAAAGTTAATGCAGCGGCTTTATATGCGGCTAGTCGCTGCTTAAGTATCGGAGTCCAGCGTCTCGACATAGCGGTAGTGGCGCTATCCTTTTTTTTAGACATGCTTGCGACATAAACAGGAATCATTGCAGAATCCCTACTCTTTTTAAGATCTGATAACCCCGACTTCACAAACTCTCTTTGAGTGGCCCCTCCAATAATTTTTGCTCCTGCAATGCTTGAACCAACAATTTCAGTTTTTCCTTTTTCAAAAAAAAAAACCAAATAATTAATTACTGGTCCGCCATCTTTTATTTCCCAATCAGGAGTTGTAGAAATACTTGCAAAGGATGGCTCACTGATAGAACCTGAAAAAGTAAAAAGACCATTTTTAATACTCGCAACATTTTTCGGCCTACCATCAGAGTATAATATAGACACTTGGGTCCCATCAGCAAGTCCTGAAATTTTACCGGTAATTGTAAATTTTTCCTGTAAAGTAGACTGTGCTGAATCAAATTCCTGAGCAACGCATGGCGCTTTAATAAATAATAAAGGAATCAATACGTAATTGAAAAAATATCTCATGATAAATAGTTTTTAGATTAAAATAATTTTTGATTAGTAACTATAGGTATCTTCAATAGGCAGTTAATACCCAAAATTCTGTTTTATATTATAATTTGCGTTGATTTCTGCATCTGGTATAGGATACAAAACATCGGTATCTTTCCAGGTTGCGATTTTGATTGGCGCAAGAACCGTTGAAGCCTTACCTGTCCTTTTCAAATCAAGCCATCGATGCCCCCATTCAGAAAATAATTCCAATTGTCTTTGTTTTGCAACTTCGGTTAAACATTGCGTTGGATCTAAGCCTGCTAATGGTGTAGTTAAACCTGCTCTTTTTCTAATCAGGTTGATATCATCCAATGCCATAGTTGTATTGTTTAATTGGGCATTCGCCTCAGCTCTTATTAAAAACATTTCAGCAAGTCGAATCACCATCGAATATTCACTAATAACTCCATTAGTGGTAGATTGGGTTTTGTACTTATAGGGATAATAGTAGGTCCCCGTCGCATTGGTAAATTGCTTAAGCCATTTGGTTTTCCTCTCGTCACCTGAATCAAATAAAGGCAGTATTTTTTCTGAAAGTGATACGTAAATAGGGGGGGCTGTTAAAATTAATGTTGTACCTTCCCAAGTATTTCTGCCCGCAGGCGGCATTAATTGCCAGATTGTTTCTGCACTATTTTTCAAAAAGACCTGATCCAAATTTGTATTCAGACTATAGGTGGCATTTTGACTAATAACTGCTGTTGCTTTTTGAAGGGCTAAATCCCATTGACCAGTGTAAAGATATACTCTTGATAATAATGCAGTAGCAGCCCATCTGTTTGGTCTTATCCTTTCAGTTGAAATGTAATTTGGAGAAAGATTATTTTCTGCATCAATCAAATCAGAAATGATCTGAGCGTATATGTTTTCTACTGATGATTTCGAATTAAATCGGCTTGACTGTAAGTCACTGGTTAGATTTAAAGGTACTTCGCCAAATAAATTGACTAGATAGAAATAACAAAAAGCCCTAATGAATTTAGCTTCTCCAAGTAATTGTTTTTTTGTATCCGAAGAAATAGTAGAGGACGATTGTAGACCATCGAGTATTGCGTTAGCGGTATAGATATATCGATAACTTTCCGACCAGATGTAGTTGTTAATAATCAAATTGCTCGTTGGTATTTCATTTTCAAGAAAAACATTCAGAGTGACATTATGACTTTTGAATTCATCCGCAGAAAGGCCGGCAGCTATAGATATAGAATTCTGGCTTCCCGAATAGCCGCCGCTGATAGACTGCATTCTACTATAAACTCCCGTGATTGCAGAGGTAGCAGAAGCATCATTTTCGAAAATCTCATCCGGAGTTGCTTTGTCTTTTGGTGCGGGTATGTCCAAGTATTTTTTACACGAATAATTTATAGATGCTAGAAGTAATACCAATAGCATCATCATTTTATTTTTATATTTCATTTTGAGTTCATTTATAAAGTGAATTGAATTCCTGCACTCAGAACCCGTAGCGGAGGCAAAACAGTGAGCAATTGGGTTTCTGGATCTAAGCCTTTAAACCTAGTGAAAGTGAATAAATTTTGACCTTGCAAATAAAACTTAGCATTACTCATCTTCAATCTTTTGGTCAATTGTGGTGACAAGTTGTAGGAAAAGGAGATGTTTTTTAGTCTAATGTAAGAAGCATCATAGACATTGCGATTACCAAAGAGATAAGCATTGTTATATCCAGTAACTACTGCCGATTGAGTACTATACTTCTGATATTCGGCGGTGCTTCCGATAGCTGTCCAACGGTCAGTTAATGCAGCTAATTGATTAACATTGGGGCTTGATGGTGAAAATTGCCCAGGCACTTTGAAGCTGAAATCAAAATTTGAGCCTGTTTGTTTCACGAATTGAAACATGAAGTCTAAATTAAACCCTTTATAGGAAAATGAATTTTGTATACCGCCATAAAATTTCTGTCCAACAAATGCGACTAAATTTTGATCAATGGCATCAATTATTCCGTTTTTATCAATATCGACACGTGTATAGATACCTGTTTGATTGTCTATATAAGTGTTGTATAATTTTTTAATCGACAGGGGTTCTCCTATAACATAAATTGAGGCACTACTGCTTTTTTCTAGTCCGGGATAGGCTATTAGTTGATTTCTAGGAATCGTCAAATTTAGCGAGGTAGACCATGAGAATTTGGATAAGAAATTTTTTGAATGCAGTTCGAATTCCCATCCTGTATTCGCTATCGTTGCCGGAAGGTTATCAAGTAAACCCGAGAAACCAGAGCTCGGGGCAAGTGTTGTGAAGACAAGTTGACTTGACGATCGATTTGTGTAATACCCCCCTGCAACAGCAATCCGGTTTTTCAAGAAATTCACATCAAGAGCGATTTCCGCTTTTTTATTTACCTCCCATGCATAATTTTGATTCGAAATGTTAGCCGGTGATGTCGTTGCCGTTCCTTGGTAAGATGCTTCGTTGTTCCACAATTCTAGGTATCCATAATCTAGGATCTGGTCATTACCGGTAATTCCATAACTTCCCCGCAGTTTTGCAAAACTGATAAATGGTAAATTGTCTTTCATGAACTTTTCTTCACTGATTATCCATGCCGCGCCCAATGCTCCAAAATCAGCGAATTGCTTGGCTGGACCGAAGCGGCTGCTACCATCTCTTCTACCAGTTGCGTTTATAAAGTACTTGTCTCGAATACTGTAATTCAACCTACCGAATACAGCCGTATAGCGGTATTGCGTGTAGGTGGCTCCAGTTGTAAAGGTTGAGGCAGATGAAATGTTAGTCATCAATGCATCGTTATTATAGCCGGAGGCCATCACTTTTTGAAGGTCGCGGATTCCCTGCTGAAACGTTGTACCTATCAACACACTTAATTTCCCGTTGTTGATTTTTCTGCTATATTCTGCCTGCCCCTCTATTGTATAGTTATCGGAAGAGTTGTTAGCGAAATTCGATACGCGATTAGTTGGCCCTAAATTAAAGATGGGGGCATATGTGGTTAATGGGGTGCTATTGAATTCTTTCCTAGTCCCAATATTTGACCCAAAATTTGCTTTTAATTTAAAGTTGGGCAACAAAATGTAACTAAGCGAAGTATTTGCAATGAGATTGTTGGTTTTAGCATCATAAGGTTGTTTTGTACTAGCTATTGGATTTGTATAAACTGTGTTATTTTGCCAATTAACTAGCCCCTTATCGTCTAATAAATTAGGATAGTTTGGAGGTAGTAATATAAATTGAGTAATGTCATTAATAAAAAGATTACTATTAACTTGGCTATAGTTTGCATCCATAGCTACGGTTAGCTTTTTATTATCGGAAATATATTGTAGACTGAAATTTCCCGATGCTCTTTTGTAAGAACTGGCTCCTATAAAAACAGTCGCCTCTCTGTAATAATTACCACCTATTGAATAGGTAATGCTATTTGTACCGCCAGAAAGTGTAGCTTGGACGTTTGTCGAGGGAGCAGCCTTTCCGATCAACTCTTTCTGCCAATCTGTGTATTTATTTCGATCCCATATATCGTTTATGTCATAGTCAGTGGTTGCAATGGGTAAATTATCATTAGCCTTTGCTTCTCTACGCATTGTTAAATATTGTTCTGTGTTCATCAAATCCATCATGTGACCGACCTTGGAAATACCCTGATTGATAGAGATGGTTGCAATGTTCTGTCCTGACTTTCCCCTTTTTGTCGTAATTAAAATGACCCCATTTGCTCCCCTTGATCCATATATCGCTGTCGCATCTGCATCTTTGAGGACTTCTATACTTTCTATATCGTTAGGGTTGATACTAGCTAGAGGGCTTGGACTCCCTGTTATCCCGGCTGTATTCGATAAGCCGAGAGCATTATATGGTACACCATTAATAATATAAAATGGATCATTTCCTTGACTAATACTGTTTTGTCCCCTAAGACGGACTGTAAAACTTCCACCCGGTGCACCTGTGTTTTGTGTAATTTGCAACCCGTTTATTCTTCCTTGCAAGGCCATTAGCGGGTTGTTAACCGGCTGCTTATCAATATCCTTACTAGTAATCCTCGAAATACTACCAGTGCGTTCCCTATCAGTTACCCTATAATAACCGGCATTAATTTCTACCTCCTGAAGTTTGTCTGTACTTGAAATTAAAGATATAGATTTGAGGTTTTCAGATGCTTTGATTTCTTTAGTGTCATATCCAATGAATGAAATTATCAAAATATCTTTTGCATTTACATTTTGTAAGCTAAACTCGCCATTGGTATTTGTAACTGTACTATTATTAGTCCCTTTAATCTTTACAGTCGCGCCCACCAGAGGCGCGTTATTTTCATCAAGCACACGGCCACGTACATCGATTGTAGCAAGAGTGCCAGTAACCTGATCAGGAAAGGAAGACACTTTCTCTTTAATCAAAACCGTCTTATCTTCAATTGAAAACGACACCGGCTGATCTGCAAAAATTTGCTCCAGCACCTTATCCAATTCCGTATTCTTCACATTAATGGTGACCGGCTTAGTTCCCTTCAACAAATCACTGGTAAACACAAAGTTATACCCACACTGATCAGAAATCCGGTCAAAAACCTTACTCAGCGCCACATTTTTCTCGGACAGCGTGATCCGCTGCGCGAAGGTAGATGCACTTACTTGCATGATGCCTATGATTAAGATGATAGCAATCAGTTTCATAATCAATAGAATTTGATGGACATAACCTTCCGGCACATCCAGTTTATTAAAATATTTTTTATACATTAGTACATAGTTTGGTTAAGCAGCAAGCCATTGCCTCGAAAACATCAGGCTACTGCGATTCAGTTGATTTTTTAATGATACATGGCCAAACGACCCCAGATCCCGATTCCACTCGGGATTTGGCATTAATCGCCCATAAGTAATTACTTGCTTACGATAACTTTCCTCCCTTCTATTTTAAAGTGAACGGCCTTTGTTTTTTCGAGCGTTCCCAAAACATCTTTAATACTGCTATACTTGGTAATGCGGGCATTGAAACCAACCGTTGGCATCTCCCCCGAGTACTCCACCTCCACATTGTACCACCGCGAAACCTTGCGCATCACCGTAGCAATGTCCTCATCATAAAATCTGAAATACCCTTTCTGCCAGGAAACCACCTCATCCAAATCAACATCAGCAACCTCGATTCCCTTTTCATCCAGCACACTCTGCTGACCGGGCTTCAGCACCTGACGATTTCCAATAAGGGTACCCGATCCACTAGCAGAAAACCGCGCAACCCTAACAGAACCCTCCAGCAACGTTGTCTTAACAGCCTTTTCATCCCCGTAAGCATTGATATTGAAATGCGTTCCCAAAACCTCCACCTCCTGTTTAGCCGTAAATACGACAAAAGGCTGTGCCTTATTTTTAGCAATCTCAAAGTAACCTTCACCCGTTAAACCAACGCGTCTTTGAGCGGATTTAGCAAAGCTTGTAGGATATCTCAAGGAAGAGGCTGCATTTAAAAACACGAGGGAACCATCAGGCAAACGCACCTGGGTCTGTTCTCCCCGTGTAGTTGTTAATGTATTGTATTCAATTTTACTGGTTCCCTGATCAGTCACTTCATAAATGATCTGACCGTCTTTGCTTTTTGTAATCTTCACCCCCGACTGACTGGCAATATTTCCCGCCTGCGCCTCATTGATCAAAATCTTAGTGCCATTGGCTAAAGTCAATGTCGCACCGTTTTTACCCGGAGCAATATCCGCTGCCACATAAGCATTATTATCTTTATCCGTTGCTATGAAAGAAGACCTGAAGAAATAGGCACCAATCACGACAAAAGCAACAGCCGATGCGATGGCAATCCGAGGCCATAGCTTTTTAATAAATGGCTTGCGATCCAGTTGCAGATCACTTCGTAAAGCAGCAACCGAAGATTCCACATCTTCCTCGGACATGATATTTGAACTCTGAGCAGCGTAATGGCTATACCAGGACTCTAAAAGAGACCTTTCCTCCGGCGTGATTGTGCCCTCGTCGAGTTTCTGAAGTAGTTCGTTGAAATATAGTTTGTTCATAGTTTAGAAAAGGCTTTATTCCTCTTATAATACTAATACAGTTAACTACCCCCCAGCGTCATACGCCATGTTAAAAAAACATTAAATTATTTTTGATTTCTTGTTAACTCCAGACGTGGAGGCTATAAGAACGGGTACATCGACAGAAAATTATCAATCTTAGGTTTCAGGATTTTAAGCGATTTATACACCTGCTGTTTGGCTGTCTCAGGGGAAATGTCCAGTTGCTCGCCAATCTCCTGATAGGACAAGCCATGTTTTTTATTTAGTAAAAATACTTCCCGCATACGTTCAGGCAAAAGCTCAATTTCCCGGTCGATAATTTTCGCCAACTCATTTTCTCTTACGGTATCATCGGTGATATTGTATCCTTCTATGGCAAATTGGTCGAAAGATTCCGCATACTTTACCACTACTTTCTGATGTGAAAGCAAATTGAAGATCCTGTTTCTCACAGACGAATACAAGTAAGATGAAAGCGCTTTATTCGGATCGAGTGTTTCCTTTTTCTCCCACAACATCACAAAGACCTCCTGCACTACATCCTGAGCTTCTTCCTTGTTATTGAGTAAACGAAAGGCATGCCTCAAAAGCAACCGGCTATAGCGTTCAAAAATTTCCGAATATGCTCCCCTGTCGCCCTCTTTAAAAAGGGGTATGAGCTGCTGATCCGTGAAATTGCTGTAGCTTTTCATGCCTTGTCTCTCGTTGTAATTTACGAAAAATAAAGGTCAATGTTAAGGATTTAAACTGAAATATCAACAACTGGTGAATTGGGTTTTGTGCTGCCTACAATGACAAACTCTTCTTTTCCGGCTTTTTTGATTTTTTTAAACTACTGGATATCTTAGGTTTACCGGAAGCGTCACCTTTTGCAGGTTTATTTACAATCGATTTAGCAGGATCGTGATTGCCAGCGATGATGGGCGTGCTTTTGTCCAGCTCAATAGCGATCATTTCCTGAATGTCAGCTTTTATCTTTTTATAGTTTGCATCTATATCCTCCGTCGATAAGGTTCTGATTTTTGGAAGTGGAACATATCCATCTTCCTCCTGCTTTATCGCAGCATGATCGTTCATAATTTCAGCATGAAACATTTTGAGTTCAATCTTCTGATCGGGATTATCGGCCACCATACCCACAAATTCTCCGGAAGAAAGCGAAGCAATCTTACTGGCCGGAATCGCTGAATCCATCTGGGTAGATTTACTCAACGACGTATCACTACTGTTAATGCTTAGGCTCTGTCTGTCCTGAACGATCTTCCCGAAAGTTTTCGATAACTTGTCTGCCCAGTCACCACTGACCTGACCGCTGATGATGTTCCCAGAAATCCCTGCAATGATGTTTGCCTGCTCTGCACCATATTCCTTTTTCAATTGCTCTACTGACTGGATTCCGATGGTACAACTCACCAAATTGCTCCTCGCCGTGGTGATTGTGGGTACCAAATCTGCCACCAAGGTGGGATATTCATCAAACACCAGGCTACATTTGAGTTTACCTTTCTGGTTAACCAGCTTTAAAATCCGGGTTACGTAGAGCGATAACACCGCACCATAGGTTTGCAGCTTCTGCGGGTTATTGCCTAGACAAACAATCTTGGGTTCCTCAGGATTGTTGATGTCCAAGCTGAAGTCATTCCCACTCAACACGTAATACAATTTCGGAGATACTAACCTAGCCATACTGATCTTGGCACTTCCAATCTGTCCCTCCAGCTGACCCCATTCTTCTTTCTCCCAGGCAGAAATGAAAGGATTGAGCAAAGCCTGGATTTCCTCTTCCATTGTCAAAATGGTGAAGAGTCTTTTGTAATCAATCATCATCAGCTCAATGACATGTGGCAGCGTGCAATACCTACCATTGTTATATTTCTTTAAAAACCAGATCAGCGCCGTCACAAAACTAATAGCAGACTCCACGAAAAAATCACCTTGTTTTTTTAACCATTCCCGATTTAGCCCCAACATGATTGTTCGTGCTGATTCGGTTGCATCGGTAATGTCTGTCATCCCCTGCGGCTCCAATGGATTACAGCGGTGCATGATTTCATCGAAATTGATCACATAAAATGAAGGTGTGACTTTAAAGTTTTTGGCATACTTCAGTAATTTGTTGTAAGCCAGGGTAGATAAATCGGGGTATTTGAAATCATATACCAGCATGGAAAAACCTTTCTTCAGATGCTGATCGATTACATGGCGAATATAAAAATACGTTTTACCGGCGCCAGCAGATCCCGATAACAAAGTACTTCTGAAAGGGTTGATGATATTGATCCAACCGTTTCTTGTTTTTCCCTTTAGCTGGTATTTTGTAGGAAGGTTGATGCTATACTCATTTTCCAGCAGCCGCTCTTCCTGCGGAAAGGTTTCATTGTCTTTGTTGAACGTGTCGCCACTGAGATTTACCTGCAATAACCTGGATAATAAATTCCCACCGGCTAAGATCAGCAGGTAACCGGTACTTGTTAGGCCCATATACAAAAGTGCAATCGTGTCGGTGCTAATTTTCAGGCTTAAAAAGAAGTGGCTAATTGAGTAAAGAACCAGGCCGGTTACCAGGTAGGTAATGATGGTTTGCTTCCTGATCTTCTCATCTTTTTTACCCTTTGCTGCCATCAGGGAAACCAGCATTAAAAATAAGGCAGCAGATTTAGATAGGAGTTCAGTTTTAAAGACTGCCATGAGCATGATCTTTCTAAGAATGTTGTCGGTAACCTCTGCCGTTAATTGCCACTGCTGGAATGCACCATAGCAAAAAATATAAAAATGGATGGCAAGAATGACCAGGCTAAGTAATCTGGTAAAGTCAGTGATTTTGCGTAAGGCCTGTATGTTTTCTCCTGTTTGCATAGTAAAGGATTTAGATGTTTAATTTCTTTCGTTTCTTTTTCTTAGGCGGCTGGCCGGAATGGTCGAAATGATCTTTCATCAGGGTTTCCAGCAGTTTTAAATTGATTTCTGGGGCGTCCGTTTTTGGCCAGAAGGTTTCAGTTTTGTCAATGGGTCTGCTTGACATTCGAATGCTTTTCATTGACGTTTGTAAAGCATCACTTGCTTTTTTTGAGAATTTTTGTTGACCGATAGTATCCAGAATGGCTTTTGCACTGTAAGGATTACCCAGGTCACTTCCGTTAAACACGATCTTGTTTCGATGATCGACATAGGTGATTCCAAATGCCTGACCATTTGCTCCAATCCTAAAAATGGCTGCAATTCCCTGCGCTTTTAAAGTCTGTAGAAATTCATCTTTGCTCTTTGGGTTTCCTTTTATAATTCTGTCAATTGACTTCTTTAAGCCAGGTTTGTACTGCAGCCTGCTCTGTTCGTGTTTCAAAAACTGCTTTTCCAATGAGGGTAAGGTGGGTTTAGTATATAGAGAGCTGGATTTGATGGGTATCCCGATCTTGTTGCCGTTTTCATCAAGGAGGCTGTAAATCAAACCTTTTTTCTGAAACATCGAAGTGTCTTCTGCTCCCCGATCGGCAGTGACATTGAATTGCCCGAGTACTGCGTTTAGCTCTGCCAATGAGGTAAATTTATAGGAATTAATAACAGCATTCACCGTGTTACTAATCGCCCGTTTGGTAGGCAGCTTCCCGTATTTGAATTTTGTGATGTCAATGGTTTTAATTCCTGGTTCCTGTTTATACTGCTTGCTTTCTGCCTTGACAAGGTTGTACTCGATCTCGATTTCTTTCCGTGCTTTTTCGGATCGGATCGCGCCTATATTATGCAGGTCGATACGGTCTCCACTTGACTGGATATTCGTCGTCACTAAATGAATGTGGTCATGTCCGGCATCGTTATGACGATAGGCTAAAAAAGGCTGATCTCCAAAGCCGATTTTCTCCATATAGCTCACAGCAATTTGCTGGAGCATTTCATTACTCAGCTTTTCAGCCGCATCAAAGTTTAAAGAGATGTGCAGGGTGTTGGTCTTAACTTTTGGATTTAGCATCAGCAGGTTCTCAAACCGGTGAAGCTTCTGGCTGAAGTTCATACGGTCAATGTCCCCGGCAAATCCACTGGCCAGGATCAGCTCGGCCTTTGCTTCCAGCACTTTGTTTTCGTTATAATGCAGTGCGCCTCTCAAACTCTTCCCTGTTATGATTTTGGCAACCATTTTTCTGCGAGTCTGTTAATTATCAGTAGCAACGTGTCAGTTTTCAGTTCCACCTTTTCGTAAAGTTGGACAACCTTAGCCACCTGGATGATCTGAGACTGTTCTCGTTTGTCGCTATGAAAAGCTTTAGTGATCTGGTTGATATTGATGCCAATGGCCCTTAACTCTTTTCTAATTAATGCCAGCTCTTCCATAGCAGAATTAAGTGTGATGTCCTTGTAGAAAAGGGTGATCTTTTCTTTGCTCAATAACTTACGGGCAGCTTCTCCGACCGTGCGGCAATCGCTGCTTTTGCTAATCTTTTCTAGCCGATTGAATGCGGCATCAGTCAGCCTAATTCTTAGCACACGGCTGAGAATCTTTTCCGGTTCAGCTGATTTTTTCCTGGGCATTACATCGATCTATTTGTCTTTTCTGAAGGGGCAAGTTCCGCAGCCCCTTCATTTCCTGCGGGAGCAGGCAAAGAGATTTTCGTAGACGAAAATACATCTTTGCTGGGCTCGAGCGAGACCAAAATAACCTGGAGCTTCCTCTTGGAAATCCTGTTCGTTGTCTTCATCATAATGGTCTGTTCTATTAAGCCCTTGATCGTTGGTGATAGAAGTTTTGTTCTTCCTGAAATTGACGTTGATCCTCCTCCATCGGGAGCATGGATCGTAAAAGCTGCCTGACTTTCTTTCGTTCCTTAACGACTTTTCTTTTGGGTAACTCCTGGGTATATGTTGGCTTGGGTGCCTCGATTTGGGTTTTAAGTTTTGATGCTGTTCTCATGGCATGATTTATATTTGCCAAAGGTTGGAGTTGATTTTCCGTAAGTTTCCCATATTGGGATCGGTTGGGGATCGACTCAGCACCTGGGCGCATAAATACAGCGTTAAAAAGTTTACATGATGTAATTCATTTTCATCTTTCGCTCCAAACAAATAATGCTATTATGAAAACATGATATCAATGCTTCAGCTAATAAGGATTACAGCAATGCCCTTGCCTACTGAACAGTTAATTACAATAGCCGATGTTTCAAACTTTTTTAGAAAGCGGCTTCTTTTGAACAATAATTCAACACTATGGGCGGAAAATTCCAGTCTGCATTTTTAGCGGCATCAAAAAAGCCGGGTAGATTCATTGTCTGTAAGAATGCTTTATTTGTAGTGCATGCAACCGGCATATTCTGGATTGGTTTGAGGTCTGCCTGTAACTGTCCGGGTCGGTTGTACAACTTCAACCCCAGCCACGCAATACTTAGGTGGGTCTTTCTGTCATTAGACTTCATTCTTCCACTGATTGTGATCATATTATTTGAATTAATTATGATCTGCAGATCCATCAATGAAACTCCTGCAGTCAAAGTCATATCGTCCCATTGCCAAATAAGCCGCTCCGGGATTTCAATAGGGGCGACCTTATTTTGACTGATGAAACTATTAATAGTCGGACGAACCGATAGATTTTTATAACCGGCGAGATATAGCGAACCTCTTGACCGCGGCAAACCTTTCAACGAAGGTAACATCCAAAATTTCATTTCCCACGAAGCCGAAGGAAACCATCCGGAAAACGAGTTAGCCTGCTGCATTTCATAATGGGATTTTGCAATTCCGCCTCCACCGGGCCTATTTATTCCATTGTCGAGATAATAACATTTGTTCATGTTGAAGGAGTATCCTTTTCCGATAAGACCGCCATTATTTACGAGACAGTTCACGGCTACATAAGCATAACAATGAGATAGAAAAGCATTCCGGATCTTGCCGATCAAGCCACCACAAATTTCTGTTCCAAAAACTTCACCTTCTGCATAACTATCTGACAATTCTCCCTCCAAAAAAATGCCGACAAGTCCCCCGACATTTTCTTTTCCTTTAATAACACCATTCGCATAACAATGATCTATCACCCCGGAATGTTGTCCTGCAAGTCCGCCACTATTGTTCAGCCCGGATATCCGGCACTCCACATGGCAATTCAACATATTTGTAGCAGTGCTCAGACCAGTGATACCACCAAAGTTTTTACCCTTACCACTGCTCTGCCTACTGACAATAAGCCCTTCAAAATAACAGTTATTAATCTGTCCCCCACCTGTGCTTCCAAAAAGGCCTCCAACATTTCCATCTCCAGTTACGACTCCTTCAACCTGCACATCATTGATGAAGCTTTCATTCATATTAGGAGAAATAACCCCCACACCAGTTCCACCTTTTAAATTAACTCCTGAAAATTTGATACGTTGGATTACAGCGTCCTTTCCTAATCTCATAAAAAGGCCGGCCTGAGAAGCACTTTGATAATCAAAATTTTTTATTGTGAAGCCCTGACCCATCAGATTTCCATTGAAGCTTCCCGGTATCGGTTGGCGGTCGTTGGGAGGAAGTTCGTGCCAGTCGATATTGTTCATCAAAACAAAATATGCATTCCTGTCTTCATTTCGAATACTCATCAATTGTCTCATAGAAGTGATCTTGAACGCTGTTTGCGGAGATTTCCCATCGACGCCCTGTTCGTGAGCATTAGCGTATGGCAGCAAGGAACTTCTGAAGTTACCATTTACTTTCTGGTCGCGATAAGGTGTTCCATTAACATCATAAGTTTCGCTCGGCGCAAATAAGGCCTTGTAAACATTCAGTCTTCGGCCTTGCTCAACTTTTCCCATTAGGGCAGGAATCTCATCAGCACCATCAGAAAGGCGGTTACGTATCCTCAAAATGCTGATGCCGGGATCCATGCTCTTGATTAATGCAACTGTGCCTGCAACATGGGGCGAGGCCATAGAGGTACCTGTCATGTTTCCATAATATGAACCAGGTAATGTTGAATAAATATCTTCTCCAGGTGCAGCGATCATTGCATGGTTGAACACTGGGTATGGGTTTGACCCATAGTTAGAACTGGCAGAAAGTTCATCATATTTGTTGCTGTTGGCGACGCCGATCACCTGCCCGTAACAGGCTGGATAGACTGGATGTTGAGCGATATTAAGTCCATCATTTCCCAATGCGGCTACAATTGGAATATTGGCGTTGATGACCTCTTCAATCGCTTCACGATAAGGTGTTGATAAATCATACTGGCCAAGCGACATATTAATAACATCCGCTTTCATCCTTTTTGCGTACTTTAATGCCGCTATGATATCCAAAGTACTGTGTTTATTATCCTCGGTGGTTTTCAGGATCATTAGCTTTGCATTGTAAGAAACTCCCGGATTGTGCGCAATAGGTATAGGATCTGCTCCGATAACGCCGGCAACATGTGTACCATGTCCGGTGTTATCGGCAAGGTTTGGCCTCTTCGACTTAAAATTCCAACCGTATTGATCATCAATATACCCGTTACCATCATCATCCTTATTATTGTTAGGATCTTCACCGGGATTCCGCCATAAGCGGTTTTTTAAAGCATAATGAAAAATATCGATACCTCCATCTATAATTGCAACTGTTACCGGCTGCATCGGGATTTCACCATCCTGGAGCCTGCCGATCGCCTCTATAGCATCGATGTCTGCGTCAAATTTTCCACCAAACTGGTTCTGCTCAATTCCATGATTGTAAAAAGTCCATTGACCCTGATCTAATAGATAGGGAAATTGGTTGGAAAAATTCATTGAATAATAATTTGGCTCCGCATACCTAAAAAGTCCTGTGCGCATGAGCATGCCTGCAAAGGATTTGGAATCGATCAATCGAAGGGTATCAATTGCAATAAGATAAATACTATCTTCTGCAAGACTATCAATGACATTTAAGTTTGTCCCGTTTGCCTTATTAATCTGGATAAAACTCTGCAATTTGATCTTCGAAACCCCAGACTTTAATCGAACCAGAAGTTCGTTTGCTGGGTATACTGATTGAATCTTCGCATCAGTTCCATTTTTTCTCTTAACGACCTTTTCAAACTTCAAAATAGGTTTACCCTCTACAGTATCGACTGTAAGGTTATCATACTTTTCAGAAAAATGTTCTTGGATTAATGGTATCCGTTTGGAGGATATATTTTTGCACCCGAGTATTAGCAGGAAAACGCAGCCTAATGCAGCGATCAATTGCAGCGATAATTTTTTGTCCATGTTAAGATAAAAATAAAAATTTTTCCTGTATATTTTTTTTCTTTAGTCTAATTCCTGAACAAATCATATTTCCTTTGAATGGATCTTAAGAGGGCTGATAGCTGATGAATGCTTTATGCTTTACTTAATGGGTAATACAGGAAAATTACCATCTATTCCAGTAGTGCATATATCCATTCCCATTATAAACCGATCATGGGAATTGTCCGAAATAAATAGAGGGAAGTTTAAGGCTAATAAATTTTGTTTATGGAACTAAACTACCAGAATTCAACTTCAATCAGCGCTGAAACAACACAGAGAGTTCTTGCTAAAAATGGAATCATTTTAGACCTCGAAGAAGTAAAAAACATCTTGGAATTACTATATTTTTTAGTTAACTTATCTGTAGACCAGATACTTGAAGAAGAAGAGAAATTGGCTTCTATCGAACTTCAAAACACTGGCCCAAATTGCATACCTAAATAAATAATTATGAAAAAAGCATTTTTGTATATCCGTGTGAGTACGGATGAACAAGCAGACAAAGGTTATTCCCAGCGTGACCAACACGAACGTCTGCAACGCCATTGCCAGCAAAATTCAATTGCTATTTTGAAGGTCATTTTTGAAGATCATTCTGCTAAAACTTTCAACCGTCCAGAGTGGAATAAGATGCTAAACGAGCTTCGTCGGTCCAAAGGTAGACCAGATGCTGTTCTGTTTACGAAGTGGGACAGGTTCAGCCGAAATGTGAGTGAATCTTACCAAATGATTGGGGTCCTTTCCAAACTGACTGTCCAACCTATCTCAATCGAGCAACCACTCGATATGACCATTCCTGAAAGTAAAATGATGCTGGCCATTTACTTAGCAGCTGGTGAAGTAGACAACGACAGGAGAGCTTTAAATGTTTTCTACGGAATGAGGCGGGCAAAAAAAGAGGGACGTTTCATGGGTACAGCGCCCTTAGGCTACACAAACCTGTCTACTCCAGATGGCAAGAAATATATTGCGCCTTATGAACCAGAAGCAGGGATCATGAAATGGGTATTCTCCGAAATTTCTAGAAATGTTTTTGCCGTTGACCAGATTAGACAAAAAGCAAATAAACTGGGACTGAAATGCACCAGAATGACTTTTTGGCGAAATGTACGTAATCCAGTTTACTGTGGTAAATTGATCATTAAGGCCCACAAAGATGAGGAAGCTTATATTGTAGATGGCGTACATGAACCCTTAGTTTCAGAAGCACTGTTTTATGAGGCTCAACAAATTATGAATGGTCGGAAACGTGTCCCTGCTGCGAAAATGCTATCGCTTGAGCTACTGCCCTTGAGAAACTTTCTAAGATGTAATATTTGCCAGAAAATGCTTACGGGAAGCTCGTCGAAAGGAAAGACGAAACACTATTATTATTACCATTGTATTTGGCCATGTAAAGTAAGATATGGCGCCGAGGAAACCAATAGACTCTTTCTTGATTTGCTTCGGACTTGGGTGCTAAACCCTCGTGGAGTAGAGCTCTTAAAATTGGTAATATCCTCATTATACAAAAATCGAACTAAAAGTGAGTTTAATGCAAAGGCGGTTGTTATGAATGATATTACAAAACAGAATGAAAAAATGGCAAAAGCCAGGCGTCTGCTCCTTGATGAAGAAATAGATTCCACTGATTATAAAGAAATAAAAGTGGATCATGAAGCTGGAATCGCACGTTTAGAAGCAAAACTTCAGGAACTTTCACAAGAAAAGTCAGTCAGACTGGATATAAATAAGTTGATGGATAGAGTCATTTCCACCTTTTCCAACCTGGATAAAGTCTTTGAAAATGCAACGCTAATAAAACAACGCCACATCCTGAGTTCGATATTCCCCGAAAAAATCGATTTTGACGGAGTGGAACTTCGAACACCTAAGGTCAACAAAATCGCTCACGCTATATGGCTAATAAACAGCAAATTAGAGGGGTTAAAAACAGATACAGCGTCTGATTTTCAGACGCTGTATCGTGGGGTGTCCCCGACGAGATTCGAACTCATATCGTTGGTACCGGAAACCAAAATTCTATCCATTGAACTACGGAGACAAGAGCGCAAATATATCAATTAGATTGATTATTCTTAAATTCTCTTTAAATTTTGATGTTTCTTATTTTTTAATCATGATGATTTCAGTCCAGCAAGGCATAAACACTCCATAAAACCGGGGCCTGCCCATGCATGTCGCCTGTTATTCTCTTTCTGTTTAAATAGTATTCCCGGCTGTTTTCTTTGTTTGTACCCTGGCATACCTCTGTTACATCGCCATTTTTATCGATGTAGCCTGTTAATGCGATCCAGCCTTTGCGGGCAGCAGGCCCGTATTCATCAGCGGCTAACCAACCTTTTTTTACGCCGGTGATCATTGCGTAAACGAACATGCCGGTAGCGGATGTTTCCGGCCATGAAGCTTTGTCGTCTACCAGTTGTAACCACATCCCCTCCGGCGTTTGATATTGCTTTAAACTGTGCATCATTGTCTGATATGCCTTTAAAATTCTCGGCCGGTCTTTATTATCCTGAGGCAAAGAGGTTAATAATTCCGTCATCCCTGCAGCCATCCAGCCGTTCCCCCTTCCCCAAAAGAAGGGCACATCGGCAGCATGGTAAAACAAGCCATTTGGACGCTGTATAGCATCCAGATAAACAACCATTTCAGCGGCAGCCCTGTCTATATACTTCCTGTCGCCGGTGGCTCTGAATACCTGGGCCTGGATATTGGTGATCATGTACATATCATCGATCCACATCCGGGTTTGCCAGGTTAGCCCTCTGTCCAGCAGGGCCTGGTATTCCGGTTTAGCATTTTTAGGCATGGTCCATTGCTGATCTGCAAACCATTTGCCCATGTCCATGTACACCGGGTTCCTGGTTTGCATATAGAGTTCCAGGGGAACTGAGCCAAATACATTGGGATCCACATGATCGGGTTTTGGCTGCATGTTTTTTTTCTCGTAAAGCAAAGGCCTGAACCTTAAGTCCAAATGATTTAGCAGTGCTTTATTTTTGGTTACGGAAGCAAACTTTAATGCACCGTACCAGGTACACACTTCCGAATAGGTGATGGTACCCGGAGGACCTGGCATGCCAAAATTAGTATGCGGACTTTCCAGGTAATGCTGTGCCAGCAGGTTCCCGATCGCTATAGGGTCGCTTCCTTTTGGCCAGTTTTTAAATGCTTTTATTTGTGCTGTTCCGACACTAATGTTTAGTACCGCAAGCAGGATAAGGTATCTTTTCATCTATGAGTAATTAATGTTACAGTTTAATCAACCGGGCCACATAGCCTCCACCCGAAGCCAACCTAATATTTAATGGCGTATTGCGGTTAACTTTAAGGGTTTCCATTTTAAAATCCTTAGCATTCCTGCCGGCATTAATTCCATCCTTCCAGACCCGCATTTCGTATTCACCTTCTGGTAAAAAAGAAAGTGAAAGGTCAAAATTCCTTTCTGTCCAGTCGGTCATTGAACCTACATACCAATCACCATTTGGGGCCTGCCTGGCCATGGTCACATATTCTCCTACCTTTCCATTCAGCGCTACGGTTTGCGCCCATACCGAGGGTACAGCTTTAAGAAATTCCATAGACCGAGGTTCTTTAAGATAATGGGTTGGAATGTCACACAGCATCTGCAGCGGGCTCTCATAGATTACATACATGGCCATCTGGTTGCAACGGGTTCCGAGGGTCATTGGTTCCGCCGGAGCTGCTGCCCATTCCTTTTTGTGCACATTGCGCATACCTCCCGGCGTAAAATCCATCGGGCCTGCTGCCATCCGGGTAAAGGGAAGCGTAGCGGTATGTGAAGGCGTTATGGACCCGGCAAACTTGCTGATCTCATTACCCAGCACTCCTTCAGAGGTCATGATATTCGGATAAGTGCGCAACCAACCCGTAGGCTTGTAGGCGCCATGGAAGTCGACCATCAGCTTTCTTTTTGCAGCCGCCTGAGCAACTTTTTCATAATAATTCACCATCTCCTGGTCATCACGCTGCATAAAGTCGACCTTAATCCCTTTAATGCCCCATTTCTGAAATTGGTCCAGTGCCATATCCAACTGCTTGTCCAGGACCAGCCAGCTGGACCATAACAACAGATCAACATTTTTACTTTTTGCATAGGCGGCGAGCTCGGCTACATCTATTCCCGGCGACTGTTTCATCAGGTCCCGGGTATCACACCAGCCTTCATCCAGCAAAACATATTCAATTCCATATTTCGAAGCCACATCGATATAATATTTGTAGGTATCATTGTTGATCCCAGCCTTAAAATCCACCTCATAAACATTGTTGTAATGCCACCAGTCCCACTGCACTTTACCCGGTTTTACCCAACTAAAATCGCCGTTAGACGGTCTGCCAAGCAGGTAAGGCATTTGGTTCATCAGGATGTCCTTATCCTCCCTGGCCACCATGATCACCCTCCAGGGAAAAGTCTGATAGCCATGTACCTTGGCCAGATAATCTTCCCGCTGCTTCACTTGTTCATCGCGGTCGCTGGTGATGGCCTTTACTTTAGGATAGGCCGGGAACACGCCGCGTACACCACCTTTCCCTGTTCCTTTTAGCCACATTCCGGCATAATTGAACAGATCTGATTCAGTAAGCAACAACTTAACACCTTCTACCTCGAAAAGGGCGGGTAAACTAGCCAGTTTGTGGTCGTCCAGCTGATTCAGGCTATAGTTTTTATATTCTCTTTCATTGTGCGAAAAGAACTGTTCCTCCTGTGGATACCAGGCCTTGCCGGAACCTTTAAAATTAAACTGCGCAATTTCAGATCTGACCTGGAAATCGCCTTTAATCTTACTCAGCCATCTCCAGGACACCCCATTGTCAAAGGCTTTCCATTCCAGGGCAAGACCATTGTTAAAATCAAGACGCAAAAGGTTGTAAACCTCATTCACATCCCTGCTTTTCTGCCAGACTACAGGATGCAATACTTCATTGTGGCTCGCCTTACTCGATTTGGCTACCTTCCATTTGCTTTTGCCATCCACCTGCAAGGCGATAGCGGAAGCCGAAATAAGTTCTTTCTGATCTACTTTAACCCTATAATACACACTGTCAGATACAGAAAGTGCAATTTCAATTTTATTATCGGGCGAATTAAGTACATATTTTTGCTGTGCCTGCGTGCCCGTAGCAGACAAAACAAACAGCAATAAAATAAATGGTTTGATAAGTTTCATGTGTGGAATAGCTTTTTATTTTTTGATTTGAATACGGTTAGTATAGATGGTATCGGTCATTTGTATTTGTTGTAATGTACTCGCCGGCCCGGCCATCCCCGGCATCATGATGTGTTTAAACCGCAAATTTGTGATGGAAGTTGCCGCACTCAGTCCTTTGATCTTACCGGGCGATTTACCTTCATCTCTAACAAGGACATTTTTTACAAGAATATCGGAAATCGGCCCGCTCCCCTTCTTGTCGCCGTTCTGCATAAAGAAGATGGCCCAGGTCCGATGGTCATCATTCTGATAGCTTAAGCGCTCAATGTCGATCCCATCAAACTGAACATATCGTACTGAGGCCGTTCCCCATTGATGGTGAATGCCGATACCCACCGCAGCGTCGTAAACCACACAATCCTTAAATGTGATATTCCGCTGGTCCTGCATTACCCCCTGACCTATTTTATAGCCGTAGCAATAGGTCCAGGAAATACAGTCTTCAAATAACACACCATCCTGAACCATAGGCTTTCCAGGCCAGTTGCGACATAGATCTGTATCTTGCATCCAGGTCTTGGTAGAAAAAGGATCGTCGAGTGCAATACCGATCGCATGTTTTACAAGTACATTTTGCGACTCCATTACATCAATGCCATCGTTTTCGCCCATGTCGAAACGGTTGAACAGTTTAAAGTTCTGAAAAACCAGGTTTTTCGAGCGGGTTGGAATTATGGCCCAGGCCCCTGAGTCCCGGATCACCGGCCCGTTGAGCTCAAACCGCTCTGTGTGCATGATGGCCAGGATATGGTTTCCCAGGTTATTTTTTTCGGTCGAATACTTACCGTTCCCGTCCAGTGTTCCAGGCCCATATACCTTGATGTCGTGGGCCCCGCTATCTGTTGCAATCCACCAGGTAATATTCCTGTTCTGCGAAGCTTTACGTGCGCTGATCTTAAAATCTTTCTCCGCACCGCTAAACAACAGCACGGCTCCACCCTCAAGGTAAAGGCTCATATTGCTTTTCAGTTTTAAGTTCCTCACCGGGTAAACACCTGCGGGAACATATACAATGCCTTTGCCTCCTTTATAAGCCGCCGCATCGTCTATCGCCTTCTGAATAGCACTTGTGGCCAGCAGGGTAGACGAGCTCACCGCAGCATAAGGCTTTCCGGTGATGTTAAAGATTCCTTCTCCGGAGGGATCTGGTTTATTCAGCTCCTCCGCATCGGCGGCAACAACCAATTCTCTCAACTGATTGATCTTGACGATAAGGTACTCGTCCTTGTGCAAGGTAAAGCTGAGTTTGTTCCCCGCCTGCAACCCCTTAATGGATAATTTTTTAGGACTGATGTGCCAGGCAGACACCTGGTCTCCATTTTTGAGGCTAATGGTAAATTCTGCTTTTCCCTTGCTCACAGCGAGCTGGGCATAGTCATATTTAGTGTTATAATCGACAACAGGTACTTCCACACCATTTACGACCAATCCGAAAATGGATGACGATTTATAAATGGAAGGCAAAGGATAACTGAAGATCTTTGCTGCACCGGGTGGTACAGCAAAGATCTTAAAGGAGATGATCAGCATAAGGAATGTGCTAAAAATCTGCTTGATTATTTTAGTGTTCATCATCCCTTCTTTTAATCCCATTTGAAATTCTGGGGATAAGGTGTTCCGGTTGTTACCGCATTGATCTGAGAAAGCGGGATTGGCCTGAGCACATGAAAATCCTGGATGTTCTTCTTAGCCTCATAATCGTCATAGGCCCGTACCCTTTCCGCCAGTTTCCCGGTTCTGACCAGGTCAAACCACCTGGTGTTTTCAGCACACAACTCTCTTGTCCGCTCGTCCAGAATGAAA